>JAFZPO010000178.1 GCA_017550305.1 Clostridia bacterium | reverse complement strand
TGATCGACCGCAGCCTGTTCGCCGACCTGGGCTATCTGGACGCGGACGGCCGCCCGGCCGTCCGCCGGGTGTTCTGCACCTGGCATAAAGGGATCGGCCGCCACCTCATTTCCACGAATACGAGCGCGTCCCACGTAAAGGACCTGGAGCACCGCGCCGATGCCTGCCTGTATTTCGCGGACAGTGATACCTTTGAGGGCCTGTGCCTGACGGGGCAGGCCCATATCCGGAAAACAAGGGATCTGAAGGAGCTCCTCTGGCATCCCCAGGATGTGAAGTACTACCCCGGCGGCATCGACGATCCGGACTACTGCGTCATCGAGTTCGCCGCCCAAAGAGGGCGGTTCTACCGCGCGGACGGCAAGGGCAGCCTGACGGAGGAAGAGATCGCCGCCTTCGACGACGGCCGGGTTTACGAGGACGGGTACGCAAAACGCCATCCCGGTACATGACATGTATCATGCCCGGTTTCTTAAGCCGGGCGCTTACTTGCCGACAGAATTCGTCCTTCTCCGCCCTGTGCTCCCTGCCCCCGCATATTTCCAATTTCAGCTGTTGACATCCCTGCTGTATGGAAATATACTCTCCTTGTTGTGATGTTTTCATTGCAGATGCATTCTGCAACAAAACGGAGCTTTCTTCCGCCTCCTCAGTGGTCGAAAGCTCCGTTTTTGTTTCAGGGTTGTACAACAGTCCCATGCAATAGACAGTGTTCGGCTTTTATAGTCCATACGCGGCTATCCCGGCGACTGCGGAAATACAGATCAGCAGGATCGGTGAGATCCCGCCCTTTTTTATCTTTCCGGAACCAAACCAGATCGCTCCGAGCACCAATGTCAGGATAAGAGGACGGATCAGCATCGCGCCATCCTGTACGACGATGCCGTTCCTGATGATCATAAAAACACCGGTTGCAAGTATGATCCCGATCATGCACGGCTTTAATCCGCGGAGGACCGCTTGTACACAGGGGTTCTTCAGAACGGCTTTCAAAAGTGACGTGACCAGAAGAATGATGATAAATGACGGAAGCACAACGGCAAATGTGGCGGCCAGTGACCCGAGGAGCCCTGCCTGCGAACTGCCCACATAGGTGGCGAGGTTTACCATGATCGGTCCCGGCGTACTCTCGCTGACTGCTATCATGCAGGTCAGCATCTCATCATTAAGCCATCCGCAGGAAAGAACGACGTCGCGGATCAGAGGTATCGCGCCATATGCGCCGCCGAAAGCGAAACAGCCGACCTTAAGAAAGCCGATGAATAATTCCGGAAGGATCATTTCACAGTGCCTCCTTTTACGGCAGGCTTTTTGACCATGAAGATGATCAGGCTGACAAGTCCCGCGGTAAGCATCAGGATAATGGAGGAGATCCTGACCGAGAAGATATTGATCAGCAGCATCGCGGCAAAGCCGCACAGCATGATGACACGCGGCATTGGTTTCTTCTGCATCTTTTGCAGCATCTTGATCGAGGCATCCAGGATCAGGATGCCGACAGCGATCTTGATCCCCTGAAAAGCATGGGCAATCCAGGTGATCTCAAGAAAATGATCCAAAAACATGGATATCGCGAAGATGATGCAGAACGAGGGAAGGATCATGCCGACAGTCGCTGCCAACGCTCCCGCGAAGCCTTTCTGTTTAAATCCGACATAGGTCGCGCAGTTGATGGCGATCGGCCCCGGGGTGGATTCGGCAATGACGGTGATATCCATCATTTCATCGTGAGTGATCCAGTGCTTTTTCTCCACGCAGGTGTTTTCGATCAGCGAGATCATGGCATATCCGCCGCCGAAAGTGAAAAGTCCTGTCTTTGCAAAGGCAAGGAACAATTGAAGCAGCATTTCAGTCTCCCGATAAGGGCTGTCAGTGGTTGACCTTTGAAAACGGGCACCGTTTCCCGATGCATTGGTTGTTCTGATGCGAATGGCTGCAGATGATCTCCGATCTAACCATCTCTATTCCGAAATGCTCTTTCACAAAATCAATCGCGGAAAGAAGCGACAGATAGGAATCTCTCTTGCAGCACCTGGGACCGCCTATCCCGCCGATCGCTTCCAATGACTTTGCGGTCATCCTGTGAGACAGGGCAAACGGCTCTTCCGCGAGCGGTGTGGACTTCGAGATAATGGAGATGAACATGCCCGAACTGATGCCGGCGCCGCAGGCCCCCCAGAAGCCGCAGGCTCCGCCGGGAACACGTTTCCCCCGGTCCATCATTTCCCTCAGGGATCCTTCAAGATTGATATCTCCGCCGGCGTTTTTATATGCCGTGAGAAGAGCCGCTCCCACCATCACATGATGCTCCGGGCCATGCATGTGACAGAACGGCATCGCCATCATCTTCTCCATGATCGCCACAGGGTCTTTGGATGCCTCCGCCAGACATAAACCGATGATCGCGTCCATTCCGGCTGTATGGCACTCATTGCAGACGTAGTGACCGCGGATGCAGCGCGACTTGCTGTTTTCTGTTTTATGGCATATGGCACACTCCATGAGTTCACCGTGTTCCAGATACTCAAGCGGCGCTCTGCAGATGAGGCATTCTTCCCGCATATCGTCCCCCGTTATTTCAGTGGCAGCCGCGGTCCCCGCAGTACTCCCAATGCTGCAAGAGTGGAAGAGTATAACTTAAAAGAAATGTGGAAATCTCCC
>JAFZPO010000025.1 GCA_017550305.1 Clostridia bacterium | reverse complement strand
GGATGACTCGGCACTTTCAGGGGTGCCTGTCGCGCTCGACGATATCGCGACCTCTTTCAAGGGCGACATGCTGCGCGTCAACCTGATCACGATCGGCCTGATCCTGCTGATCATCCTTATTTCCTTCCGTTCCGTTCTTATTCCTGTACTGCTCGTATGCGTGATCCAGGGTGCGATCTGGATCAACATGTGTCTTTCGAACGTCCTGGACCACAGCGTATTCTTCATGTGCTACCTCATCTGCGTCGCGCTGCAGATGGGTGCGACCGTCGACTACGGGATCCTGCTGACGAATCATTACCGCACGCTGCGTATGCACGCAGATAAAAAAGAATCGGCCAGGGAAGCCATCCGGCTTTCCCTGCCGACCATTCTGACCAGCGGCGCCGCCCTTACCGAAGCAGGCTTTACGGTCGGGATCATCAGCAGTGTATTCTATATCTCATCTATCGGCACAATGCTGGCCCGCGGCGCGATCATTTCCGTCGTGCTCATTCTTTTCCTACTGCCGCAGCTCTTGCAGTGGCTGGATAGATGGATTGTTCCGGCACGCCGGGCGTGAAGTCTTATACGACTGTCACGGGTGTGCGGTGGTTGCGCATCAAATTCACTTTTTCGCTTAACCTTTGAGTCGCCTTTGAAAATGTTAATTACAAAGCATAATCTGGCGGCTAATGCTATTAATACGGACACACATTCGACAAATGGGCAAATCGAGAAAAAAACCAAACAATGTTGAATAATTACGTGCAATGCACATAATACTATTTACTTTTCCTTTGCAACGAGTATAATATAAGTAAGGAGGTGATAACCATGAAGAATGTGAATGTAACTCTTCGGGTTGATGAAGACCTAAAAAAGCAGGCTGACGCCCTCTTTTCCGAACTGGGAATGAATTTGACGACAGCTTTCAACATTTTTCTCAGACAGTCTGTTCGTGAACAGCAGATTCCTTTCCAGGTTAGCAAGAACATTCCGAATGCGGTTACGCTTGCCGCAATGGATGCATCCGAAAAAGGAGAAGACTTGTATGGTCCTTATGACAGTGTTTCCGATCTGATGGAGGCGCTCAATGCTTAGGGTCGAGTTTACAGGACAGTTCAAGAAAGACTACAAAACTGCTGTCAAAAGAGGATGTGATCCAAAGGCATTGGAAACAGTAATCACCCTGCTTGTCAATGAAAAACCACTGCCGGAGAAATACAGAGACCATGCACTGACAAATTCCCGAAATTACAAGGATATGCGGGAGTGCCATATAGAACCGGACTGGCTTCTGGTCTATAATATTCTGAAAGAAACACTGATTCTTCGTCTGATTCGCACTGGCAGCCACAGTGATCTGTTTTAAGCATCAGCCTTTCCCTGGCAGCATATCGTATTCTCTGTAAAATATCTTTACAACATCTCTCATTGAAAGAGGCGGCCTCTCAGCAGACCGCCTTTTCGTATTTTTTCTTTTGTCCAGGATATTACAAAGTGCTTTACATACCGCAGTCTTCTTTGAGGCGTAACCTCCGTACACCCGTGACAGTCATATGAGACTCCACGGATTCGCCATATCAGTTCACTTTTTTTCTGTACTCCCTGCATGTTTTCATCGAATCAGTCATTAAGTTTGTTTTCGTTCTCGTCTCTCAACTTTTGAATCCAGTTATCCAGGAATTGCATCTGTTCTTCTGTATGGAACCAATGCTCCCCGCCCGGCATGACTGTCAGACCCGCATGGTGCTTTTCAGCAAAGGCCGCCATCGTTTCAATCGAGGTCAGGTTATCCTGATCACCGTACAGGATCTCCGTCGGGACATCCCATTCCAGCGGGTGCTCACGCACATAGCTGAGATACTCCCAGGACAGGTCATCGCCATACTGGTTCGGGATGGTCCCCTGCTCGCGGAGTTCTTCCTCCGTCACATTATTCCATTCCATCATGTTCTGGATCAGCTTTTCCATATCGACGACCGGGGAGATGAAGTATGCCTTCCGGATCATCGGGGCGATCCCCGACTGCATGGAGAAATAAGCACCGAGGCTGTTCGCGATCAGGATGATCGAATCATACTGCGGGAAGAGCCTCGCAAAGTATGTGCTGAACTCCGGTACCGCTTCCCATGGGTTCTCAGCCATATAATCAAAGCCGACCACTTCACACTCCGGGAACAGTTCCTTGAAATGCTCTGCTTCCTGAACCAGTCCGTCTTTACCATGCACATATACTACGAGCGTACTCATTGTCAGTTACCTTCCTGTCATTATTCTGCATCAGAAAAGCCGGGTATACCCGGCCTGTGTTATTCTGTTGGTTCCTCAATCAAAGGCGTGATATCCGGAACGATGATCCGTGACTCGCGCGCGTCACGCAGTGCCTTCAGCCTTTTCGTGCGCATGCTTACACGGTATCCTGTCAGCGCTTTCGCGCGGTAACGGTCCATCAGTACGCGTACGCCAACTGCTGCGGGCAGCGCAACGACAGCACCTATCCCCGTTGCGATCACTGCCGCACCGACGCCCATGGCGGCACCGGTCTTGAGCATGCGGTACGCTGCATCCCCGGCTCCTGCGGAACCGGTCTTTTTGCCGAGCAGCACCTTGCATTCCTCAGTCACGGCGATTACCGCGAAAGGAAGCACGCCGCCGACGGTCTCGAGCGTATCAGTCAGGATACCAGTATCCTCAAGAAGCCCAAGGTCAGCGGTAACGCTTTCGGCCATGGACAATCCTGTGGTAACGGCATCGACTACCGTGTCATGACGGCGTTTCTTATATTTTTCAACCAGTTCATTAAAGGCCGGCATCTTGATTACTTCCCTATGAGATTGAGCAGTGTCACGATGACCCACGCTCCGCAAGCAATACCGACGATCCAGGTCACCTGGCGCAGGATACCGCCCACACCTATCTTCTTGGGCTTTTTCTCTGCTTCCTTGATCGCCTTGTCCAGCTCATCCATGCGCTTATCCGCAGCGTCCAGGCGCTTGATAAGCTGCTTCTGCATATCACGCAGCTCATCGATCTCGCCTTTCCTGGTCTCGTCGCGGCGGAGCATCTTCTCTTCAGTGATCGTCAGCTGCGCGCTCGTCTTGTCCGCATACTGGCGCAGGCTGGCCAGATCCTCGCTCATTCCTTCAACAACGAGCGTCATTTCACCGGAGAACTCCTCGACAGCCTGGTTCAGGTCCTTGCCCTTGAGCGTCGCGAAAGTGTTCTCTAAGAAGTCCTTAGCTCCGCGCATAAGGCCCGTCTTTTTTTCTTCAGTTTCCTGAACCGCCAGGGCAGATTCCGATTCGATTATTTCAGTCTTTTTTTCTTCTTCAGTCATTTTTCTCACACCATGGTGATCCCCATCGCCGCCTGCTCCTCACGGTAGCGCTGCAGCAGCGCCTTGATGCGGTTATAGGGATTCAGCAGCCCGTGCAGGGAACGGTCATGGTTCAGCGTAGCGATGAGATAGGAGATGTATTTGCTCATATCCGCAAGCGCGAACCACGGCTCTTCCTTGATCTCGGGCGCGCAGTAAGTCAGATCGGCAGCAATGACCTTCGTGATGATCCCTTCCTCCCAGGCCTTACGGAAGGCTTCCGGTCCGGAAGTGAACAGTGCGAAAGTGGTCAGGGCATAGATGCGGTTGGCTTTGCGTGCCTTCAGTTCACGGCACACATCGATCATGGAGTCACCGGAAGCGAGCATATCGTCCGCTACCAGGATATCCTTGCCTTCCACGTCAGCGCCCAGGTATTCGTGCGCAACGATGGGATTCCGGCCGTTGACGACGGTCGTATAGTCGCGGCGCTTATAGAACATGCCCATATCGAGCGAAAGGATGGATGAATAGTAGATATTGCGCTGTACGGCGCCTTCGTCGGGGCTCACGACCATCATGTGGTCCTTGTCGATGCGCAGCTCCTTCTCCACACGGCAGAGGGCCTTGAGCATCTGGTAGGTAGGCATGACGTTTTCGAAACCGCTGAGCGGCACGGCGTTCACCATGCGCGGGTCATGGGCATCGAAGGTGATGATGTCATTAATCCCCATGTTCACCAGTTCCTGCAGGAAGATCGCGCAGTCAAGGCTCTCGCGTGTCGTGCGGCGGTGCTGGCGGCCTTCATACAGCATGGGCATGATGACGGTGATGCGCTTCGCGCGGCCGGAGATCGCCGCGATCACGCGTTTCAGGTCCTGGAAATGATCATCCGGAGAAAGCGGTACATCCTGACCGTACATCCGGTAGGTCACGTTATGTGCGAAGCAATCGACAATGATGAAGATATCGTACCCGCGGACACTTTCGCGCAGCACAGCCTTGCCTTCGCCCGTACCGAAACGGGGGCAGGAAGACTTGATCAGGAAGGTATCGCGGTCCACGCCCGGGCTTGTATAGTATTCCTCGTCCTGAGTTTCCTGCAGACTGTGCCATTTGAGCAGCCACTGGTTGATCTTTTCCCCCAGCTCCTCACAGCCAGCCATGGCAATGATGCCCAGAGGGCCGCGCGGTACACTGGTCGGATCCTTTTCCCATGTCGTCAGCAGACTTGTCACGGCGATTCTCCTCCCCGTTCTTGTTCAGTTTTGCTATCCAGTTATGTATTATACACGAAAACAGCCGGTATGAAAAGGAAAAAACGAAGGTTCCTCAATATTTTTTCGCTTTCGTCCGTCTTACTTGGAAATACTGTCGAAGAATGCGAGGTCGACGCGCGGATATGTCGTCTCCTTGCCCGAATCATCCAATGCCGAATACGTGCCCGTGACCGTACCGTAGAGCATGACAGCCGTATCGGTACTGATCTCCGCGGGCTCATTGCTCAGCACCATTACCAGGTTCTTGAACGAGCTTCCCGACTTCTGGGTCGCGAAAGTGATCACGTATTCCCCGCCGTTCTCACGCACGGAAGTGATATAACCTTTGTAACGAATGATGCGGCCCTGGTACGCGCCGGTCGAGCGAAGGAGCTTTGCGTACTCGGGGCTGATGGAATTGTCACGGGTAGACTGAGCGCGCTGCTCATCGTCCATCTCGCGCATGATGCTGTACTGGAAAATCCTGGTATCAAAGTCCTTCTTGCTGAAGGTCAGCTGGATGTCATACTTGCCCTCTTTCGAGGTGTCAAGCGTAAAGCTGAAGGTACGGTTGTTGCCGGTCTTTTTTGTTGTCAATGTTCCGTTGACCACCATCTGGATGGTCACGCCTGTCGCGGTGGTGCCGGTCAGTTTGAAGGTATCGGTCGTAAATGCCTCGGGGAACGGCGATGTGAAACTGATCGGGAGCTTGTTGGGATCATACTCGACGGAGAACTCCTGGCTGACCGTCTCTTCAGACTCAAGGCCCTCATTGACGGTCGCGCTCACGATCACGTTATAAAGGTCACGGCTGCCAAGCGTCACGTTGATCGAGAACTGTCCCTTGCCGTCAGCTGTCGCGGTAAACACCTTGTTCTGCCCGGACTGCATGGAGACATATGCGACGATCACGGACGCTCCGGGACGCGTAACGCCCTTGACGGTAAAGCTGTACGTATCCGCGCTCTCCGGAGGCGGCGAGGTGAAGCCCAGCGTCAGCGGCGCGTCCGGTGCGGTGGATACCTGCATGAAGGAGATGGTATCCTGGATCTTGTTGAGAGCCGTGATATCTCCGGCCTGGATCTGGCGTGCTCCGACGCGCATGTCGAGCGTGATGGAGTATCCGTTGCGGATCGTGCGCCGCCACAGTCCGCGGTATGCGATCTTACCGTCCATGCGGCGGGCATACTTCAGCATCAGGAAGCGTCCCTGTTCATTGCCGAAGTTCTTCCATTCGCAGCTTTCAAAGGAATAGTCCGTCTTGCTGTAAAAAACGCCGTTGGTATGGTTCGCGCGGTAGGACGCGCGTGTATCCGCAGTCTGCTGGTTGATATCATAGAGTGTTTTTGCCGCATCGTCCTGTACGGCGGAAATGATCAGCGTACGCCCTTTATCAGCATCATATGCCCACAGCAGGATCCCCTCGTCGGCAAACATCTGCTTCATGGATTCCACGGTCTCGCCGATGCTTGTGATATAAGCCTCGTTGTCCGCCAGGTTATCGGGGGTCAGCTGCGTCAGGTATGTCGCATTGGGCACATCTACGCTCATGAATATATTCGCAAAATGATACGTTTCAGCCGATGCCGGCATCGCTGCGGCCAGCATCAGGATCAGTATCAGCGACAGGATGAGAATAAGCGATAGTCTGCGCATGTCCGTTTCCTCCCGTGACAAGCAGTACTTCTACGCTTATATCCTACCACAATTCGTCCGATTCGGCAATCATGCGGACGTAAACATTGCTTAAGAATCCCTTACAGTTCCCTGATCGAACGGCTGAAGAGCGTCAGGACAGCCGTGGCGGTAAACCCGAGCGCACAGGCGGCAAGCAGCGCCGTACTTCCCAATGTCCCCAGGATCGCTCCCGCAAGGACAGATGCGATCGGGGTCATTCCCTGGGATCCGATACTGATGATGCTGCTCACCTTGCTGAGCTTGTCCCTGTCCACGATGCGCATTACAGCCGTGTTGATCGGGATATTGACGAAGGAGACCAGGAAACCGGTCAGAAGGCAGCCTACGCAGAACGCGATCAGGAAAGCATTCATCGATATGCCGCGATCAACAAACAGCCAGTAGGAAACAGTCGCCAGGATCACGACGCCCGCCAGCATGCACAGGCGGATCGCAGTCTTGAACCCGCTTTTCTCTTCCTGCGGACGCGCGCTGAGGATCGCCGCGCCGAGAAGGGAGCTGATCCCGATGCATACGCTGAAGACAGAGGACCAGAGTTCCGGGGTCAGGACCTTGCTGAACAGATAGGACGGCGCTTCCGCCAGATCCGTTTTCACGAAGTACGGAACGAAATTCCCCGTAACAGGCGTAAAGAAGAAATTGATGAACAGAGCCGACCCGAT
>JAFZPO010000177.1 GCA_017550305.1 Clostridia bacterium | reverse complement strand
GCATACTGCCCTGGAACTATCCCTTCTACCTGATCAACCGCAAGATGGCACCCGCGCTGATCACGGGCAATGCTATCGTGATCAAGTCTGCTCCCGACACCCCGGGTATCGCTTATGAGTTTGCGAAGATCGCTGCGCAGTCGCGTCTGCCCAAGGGCCTTCTTAACATCATCAGCGGCGGCGACGAGACCGGTGAGGCATTGGCCGGGCATCCCGGTGTCGGCATGATCACACTGACCGGCAGCGTACGCGCAGGTACCGGCGTCATGACGTCTGCTGCGCCGAACATCACGAAAGTCTCCCTCGAGCTGGGCGGCAAGGCGCCCGTTATCGTCATGGCAGATGCCGATCTCGATGAAGCGATTGAGGATATCTATCAGTCCCGCATCGTCAACTCCGGCCAGGTCTGCAGCTGCGCTGAGCGCGTATACGTGCAGAAATCTATATCCAAGAAGTTTATCAGCCGTATGGTAGCTCGCATGGAAGCTACGCGCTGGGGCGATCCTTCCAAGATCGATGAACTGGATATGGGGCCAATTATTTCTCTTAAGCAGATCACCAATATCCAGGCCATGGTCGACAAAGCAGTTGAACAGGGTGCAAAAATTCTGACCGGCGGCAAACGTGTACCCGACAGGAAAGGTTATTACTTTGAGCCGACTGTACTGACGGGTTCCCAGGAGATGGAGATCTTCCATAAAGAGATCTTTGGACCCGTTCTGCCAATCACTACATTCGAAACGTTCGACGAAGCAGTGGCTATGGCAAATGACTGTGAGTATGGCCTGACTTCCTCAGTATTCACGAAGAACGTCGATATCATGATGCGCGCCTGCCAGGAGCTGCAGTTCGGCGAGACTTACATCAATCGTATGCACGGCGAGACTGTGCAGGGATTCCATTCCGGCTGGAAGAAGAGCGGAATCGGAGGCAGCGATGGCAAGTACGGTCTGGAAGAATACGTTCAGCCGCGTCTGGTCTATGTCAAATACGACAGTGCCAAAAAATAAGCGAGGATAAAAATGCGCAGATTTATCAGGATCCATCCTTCCGACAATGTGATGGTAGCCCTGGAACCTCTGCAGGCAGGCCTGACCGTGGACGACGGTCAGGTTTGCCTTAAGCAGGATATCCCCATGGGGCACAAGTTTGCCGTCGCTCCAATCGCATCCGGTGAAGATGTCATCAAATATGGTGATCCTATCGGGCACGCCGTGGTGGATATCTTACCAGGCGAATGGGTACATACGCACAATATGATTACCAACCTGAAAGGCGAGAAGGAATATGTTTATGAAGGCAGTTCCGTTCCTCCGCTTTCAGATGCTGGCAAAAAACGTACATTCATGGGTTTCGTTCGTCAAGACGGGCACGTCGGCATTCGCAATTCAGTCTTTATCGTTCCAACTGTCGGATGCGTGAACAAAGTAGCACAGGAACTTGCCGAAAAGGCAAAGCCATTCCTGCATGGCAGCGTTGATCATGTGATCGCATTCCCGCATGACACAGGCTGTGCCCAGATGGGAGACGATGAGGATGCCATGCGGATCCTGTCAGCAATCGCGAAGCATCCCAATGCAGGCGGAGCGCTGGTTTTGGGGCTCGGCTGCGAAACAAACCGCATCGATGTGTTTCAGCCCTATCTGGGTGACTTTGACAGGAACCGTATACGCTTTCTCCAGACGCAGGATGTCGAGGATGAAATCGATGAAGGCCTGAAGATCCTGAAAGAACTGATCGATCAGGCCGCGGAAGGCTGCAGGCAGGAAGTCGGTGCGGACCGGCTGATCGTTGGCATGAAATGCGGCGGATCTGACGGCATGTCCGGTATTACTGCCAATCCGGTCATCGGACGTTTGTCAGACCTTGTGATCGCACAGGGCGGCACGACGATTCTGACCGAAGTCCCTGAAATGTTCGGAGCCGAGCAGCTGCTCATGCGCCGTGCATCCGACAGGCAGGTGTTTGACGAGATTGTTGAGATGATCAACGGCTTCAAGCGCTATCTTCTGGATCATGGACGTCCCGTAAACGAGAACCCGACTCCGGGAAACAAAGATGGCGGCATTACAACTCTGGAAGATAAGTCTCTGGGCTGCACACAGAAATCGGGAAGTGCGCCGGTGACAGGCGTAATCCAGTATGCCGGGCACGTGGAAAAGACAGGCCTTCAGCTTCTGAACTGTCCTGCTTTTGACCTTGTCTCTACGACCGCCCTGGCTGCTGCCGGAGCACAGCTGACACTGTTCTCCACAGGTCGCGGCACACCCTTCTCTTCCCCTGTTCCGACGATCAAGATCTCTACGAATGCGCCTCTTGCGCAGAAGAAAAAAGACTGGATCGATTTTGATGCCAGCGTCGTACTGGAAGAACGTTCCTATGAACAGGCTGG
Organism: Clostridia bacterium; assembly: GCA_017550305.1. GTDB lineage: Bacteria > Bacillota > Clostridia > Christensenellales > Aristaeellaceae > SFMI01. The sequence goes on along the minus strand of JAFZPO010000177.1, from coordinate 2,222 downwards.
AGAAGAACTGCTGGATCTGCTGCTCCGTGTTGCATCCGGCGATCAGGTGATCAGTGAGAAAAAGAACTATTTTGACCTTGCTATCTTCAGGCGCGGGGTTACCGTGTAGTGCTTTCACAACGCCTGCAAGCCCTCCCCGCAATCACGGAAGGGCTTGTTTTGACACACAGCATTCTGCACTGCATGCCACCCCTTACAGGAGGAATAAAGATTGATTTACCGGGATTTTAAAGGCTTACAGATATCCAACCTCGGGCTTGGTATGATGCGGCTTCCGACCCTTAACGAAGACAGCAGCAGTGTCGATGAAGAGACCGTTTTCCGTATGGTAGATACCGCAATGAAAAACGGAATCAATTATTTCGATACAGCCTGGGGTTACCATAAAGGGATGTCCGAAGGCGTTGCAGGTCGTGCGTTAGGCCGATACCCGCGCGAATCTTATTTCCTTGCCGATAAGTTTCCTGGATATGACCTCGACAACATGGGAAAGGCCCAGGAGATCTTTGAACAACAACTGAAAAGGTGCGGAACAGATTACATTGATTTCTATCTCCTGCACAATGTATATGAATTCAACATCGATTCATATCTTGAAGAAGACAGATATCATACGGTGTCTTACCTGTTGGAGCAGAAAAGAGCCGGTAGGATCCGTCATCTCGGTTTCTCCGCACATGGAAGTGTAGAAGTAATGCGCCGTTTTCTTGATTCGTTCGGCAAGGACATGGAATTCTGCCAGGTCCAGTTGAACTGGCTGGACTGGACACTGCAGGATGCGAAATCAAAAGTGGCGCTTCTCAACGAATGGAACATTCCCATCTGGGTAATGGAACCGCTGCAGGGAGGAAAGTTGGTAAATCTGTCTCCGGAAAGAGCCGGGAAGCTTGAGGCGCAGCGTCCAGGTGCTAGTATTCCGGACTGGGCTTTCCGGTTCCTGCAGGGTATCCCAGGTGTGACCGTGATCCTTTCGGGCATGTCCAATGAACAGCAGCTTCAGGAAAATATCCGAATCTTCGAAACAGACAGACCGCTCGATGCGGAAGAGAATGCTAAGCTGCTTTCCATTGCCGAAGATATGACGAAAGACACTTCTCTTCCCTGTACGGCCTGCCGTTATTGTACTGCCTACTGTCCAAAGGGTTTGAACATTCCCTGGCTTCTGCGGACATATAATGAATTCCAGTATACAGGCGCCAGTTATCTTATCTCCATGTCCCTCAAGGCGCAGCCGGATAACAAGAAGCCTTCCGCATGCATCGGCTGCAGGAGCTGTGAGAAAGTCTGTCCGCAAAAAATCAAGATATCCGAAGCCATAGCAAAGCTGGCAGAGGCAACAGGGACATAACAATCTGTCAGTTGCCAATCTTCCGTTACCTTGACAGATCCGTTTCTAAACAAATACAATATGACCGAGGTGATTAGTATTGGATCAGATCAATCCATTTATCCGTGAAGCATGGGACTCCGTTCTGGATCGATCCATTCCGGAACGCGCGCTTTTTGACTATGAGCTGCTCTATATCAAAAGCGGAGCCTGCACCATTATGGTACGCGATCAGGAATATATTGCCCAGCCAGGTGATTTCTTCCTTTTCCGTCCGCGTGTTCCACACTCCATCCAGGTTCCCGAAGGCGTTTGCATCGGTAAGGTCTATATTCATTTTGATGTGCAGTACTTTGACAATGCTGCGGAGATCCCTGTCAATTTCACGACAGAGGATCACGTTCCCGAAGCGCAAAAAGGATTTTTTCGGCCTGATGTCCTCGCGGAGAATTTCCCCGGAATCGCAGACCGTTTCCATCCTGCCGACAGTCTGGTTCTGGAACAGCTGCTAAGCAAAGTGATCTATTATCACGCCCAGAAAGATAACATTCTCAGCCAGATTGAAGAGAAGCAGGCATTCCTGAACCTACTGACTCAGATCCTTTATGAGCTGCAGCTGGCATCAGTCCATACGCCGAAAAAGGAGAAGCTCTCCGCTCTTCCCATTAAAATGTATCTGGATAACCATCTGAGCGAAAACATTTCCCTGGATGTGATCAGCCGGGAATGCGGTATCAGTAAATATCATTTGATTTCAATCTTCCGTGAAGCCTATGGCATCACTCCGCATCGTTACCACCAGGGACAGCGCATCAAGCAGGCACAGTACCTGCTGCGTTTCACTAATCTGAACGTAAGCGAAGTATCCAATAGTCTGGGCTTCGATACGCTCGCT
>JAFZPO010000176.1 GCA_017550305.1 Clostridia bacterium | reverse complement strand
GGCAAGCCGCTCGTGCATGATGAGAACTACGAGCGTTTCATGGAGATCAATCTGCGCTGCATCGAGGGGTGCGCGATCCTGGGCATTCCTTCGGTCGTCGTGCATTCAGGCTACGCTCCGAACCTCTCTATTGAAGAGACATTCAAACAAAACAAGGAATTCTATGAGAAACTGCTCCCGACCGCCGAGCGTTTTGGTGTTGAGATCCTGACTGAGAATTTCAATAAAATGTATAAGCCTGATGTCTATTGGGTCGACTCAGCTGAAGATCTGCGTGCCCTCATCGACTACATCGGCCATCCCCTGCTCAAAGGAGTCTGGGATGCCGGACACGGCAACCTGCAGGAGACCCCGCAGGACGAAGCCCTGCGGCTGCTGGGCGACCGCGTACACGCGCTGCATATCCAGGATAACCTGGGCGACAAGGATACGCATATCGCGCCGTTCTTCGGCTCGCTGAATCTCGATTCGCTCATGCATGGGCTTCGGGAGATCGATTATCCGGGATACTTCACATTCGAATCCACGAACATCTTCCTCTCCGCGTCAAAAAGGCGCCCGTATCCCGCAGATCAGCGTCTTGTCCGCGCGCCACTCGAACTACGAATTAAAGCAGAATCACTGCTCTATGAGATCGGGAAAGCAATTCTCTCCGCATATGACTGCTTTGAAGAATAGCTGAGCATCGATCTGTTCCATTACAGCGGCAGCCGGTCTGCCGCTTTTTTGATGTCAGATTTCGCCTGTTCACTCAAAACCATCTGCATGCCTATAGGCAGCAAAACAGCCCGGGAGATCCCGGGTTGCAACATAAAGCGATATAGCCGGACAGGCGTCCTGATAGCCGTTATTTCACGGTGATGAGCTCATACTCGCGCGTACCGAGGCCGATCTTTTTGGCATGCTCCAGTGTTTCCTTCCAACGCACATTGGGATTGCTGTCTTTGAAATGATCGTGATAGTGATGCCAGTCGAGTTTGGCCAGGTTATCGCCCAGCTGACTGTTGCGGATCGGCGTTGCTTGCTGGCACAGGTCCACGCAAGCCTGGTCGAGCGCGACGGGATCAAAGGACGCAAGCATACCGATATTCGGCAGGATCGGTGCGTCATTCTCGTCATGGCAGTCGCAGTTCGGGGACACGTCCATAATCAGGGAGATATGGAAGCAGGGACGGCCGTCGCAGACCGCCTGTGTGTATTCCGCGATCTTGCAGCAGAGCAGTTCATTCGCGCTTCCATTGATGTTCTCGATCGCGTCAAAGGCGCATGCGCCGATGCACCGGCCGCAGCCTTTGCACAGGCTCTCATCAATCCAGGCCTTCTTCTGTTCGTTATAGAAGATCGCGTCACTGCCGCACTCCCGAGCGCAGCGGCCGCAGCCGCGGCACACCTCCTGGTCGACTCTCGGAATACCCTCGTTATGCTGTATCATCTTTCCCCCGCGGCTGCCGCAGCCCATGCCCAGGTTCTTGAGCGCACCGCCGAAGCCGGTCTCCTCATGGCCCTTGAAATGGTTGAGGGAGATCAGCACGTCCGCGTCCATGATCGCCCTGCCGATCAGCGCGGTCTTGCAGTACTCGCCGTTGCGCACAGGCACTTCAATATCGTCCGTACCGCGCAGCCCATCGCCTATGATCACATAGCAGCCGGTAGTCACGCTGTTGAAGCCGTTGACCTCCGCGTTCATCAGGTGATCCACGGCATTCTTCCGGCTTCCGGGATAGAGCGTATTGCAGTCGGTCAGGAAGGGTTTCCCGCCCAGTTCCTTGATCACGTCCGCCACGGCTTTCACATAATTCGGCCGAATGAAAGAGACGTTCCCGAGCTCCCCGAAGTGCATCTTGATGGCGACGAATTTCCCGTCAAGATCGATATTGCCGATCCCCGCTTTCTTGATCAGCCTCTGCAGCTTCATACCCTGGCTCACGCCGATCTGCGTGCGGAAATCTGTGAAATAGACCTTTGCCTTGCTCATAATGTTGACTCCTCCTGCCCGAACACATTCAGGCATTCCATATCAAAACAAATATACTTATCACCCGCTGAAAAGCAAAAACTCAGCGGTAGCTTTCGAGCAGCTCTATGATGCACTTGAGTTCCGGCGCTTCCAGGTAATTGTATTCGCCGCTGGCATCGCCGTAGAGACCGTGCTGCACGAGCTTGAGCCCGTTCGCTTCCGCGCTGGCAATCGCTTTTTTTGAATCTTTGACCTTGAACGCCAGGTGGTGCATGCCTTCACCGTGCTCATTGAGGTAATTTCGCCAGGTGGAAGGCGCCTCATTTGGCTGAATCAGCTCCAGCTGAAGACTGGGGCCGACATCGAAGAAAGCAAGCAGTGACGCCGCTTCCGGAGCAGGTTTTCCCTCGAACGTCGTCTTGGTCACTTCATACTCCCCTGCTGAGATCGTGGGCGGTACGTCCATGCCAAGAAACACAGCCCATTTCTTCTTGGTCTCCTCAATATCCTTTACGACAAACCCGACCTGTGCCACAAGATTCGTTCCAACTGTCCCTGCCATTTTCTTTCCCTCCAAAGTCTGATGTAAGCGCTTACGGATAATGTGAATAGGCTCGGCCCGTATTCAGTCTCTCACCCAAGCATTGTGCCTGTCAGTTTTTGTGCCTCAAAAAACATCACATCATAGATCGGTAAATATGTGATCCTGCCATTTGATGTAATTTCGCGGGCGTTTGACAGAACAAAAGCTTCCTTAACATGATAGTCATCGTTTTTAACAAAGGCATTCAGTGCATGGTGAACAGTATAGTCTTTTCCGGATTTGACTTCAATTGGAACAGCAGAGAGACTGTCATAATCATCGATCAGATAATCCACCTCACCCTTGCTGCGATTATCATAATAGAACAGATTATAGCCGTGAGCAGTAAGCTCGCTGGCAACAACGCTCTCATATACTGACCCCAGATTAATGCTCCGTTCATCCTCCAGGATCGCACGTATATTACTGCCGTACAGAATAGCAGTCAAAATACCAACATCGTTCAGATACAGTTTAAGCAGGTTTTTACCAGAGGACTCGATAAGCGGGAAAACCGGGGTCGAAACAGCCTGCACATTTAATGCAATACCGGCGCTGATCAGATATTCGAACTCATCTTCATAGTTAGCAAATGTACTTCCTTTTTTTCCTTCGATCCGCTGTGCGACGACGCGCTTCTTTTTATTTTCCAGATTGGATGGAATCTGATCATAGATCCGCCGGATCTTCAGTTTGCGTTCCGCATCATACTTGGAAGCATCGGCAGCGTAGTAATCATGGATCTCACGCTGTATCTCGCGTACTGCCTGGATATTTTTTGTCTCCAGGTATGCATTTACTGCTGCAGGCAGACCGCCTACCAGAAGATAGCGTTTGAACAGGTCCATCATTTTCCTATGCATGGCCTCATCGAGCGATTGCCGGTCCTCGAATTTCTTCCGAAGAACCGCGACTGCGTATTCGTTCATGCCGTTGGCATAGAGAAATTCTTCGAAATCCAGCGGGAACATGCGCACTTTGCGAATGCTGCCGATCGGAATGGACGTTGTCTCCGAGAGCGTCACGCCCAGCAGGGAGCCGCTGGCAATGTAAGTAAACCGATTGTCATCCCGGAGAAACTTCAGCATCGTGAGAAGATGAGGATACGCCTGGATCTCATCGATAAACACTAAAGTGTCATTCACATCTCCCATCAGCTCACCTTTGATCGCGCTGACCCGAAGATAGAAATCATCTATCGTAGTCGCGTTTTCAAACAGCTTATCTCCGACAGAGTCCTCCAGCATGTTGATTTCTATGAGATTTCGGAACAGCTTCTTCCCGACATAACGAATGATATATGTCTTTCCGACCTGGCGCGCGCCATCGATCAGCAAAATGCGTTCAGATCCGGACTTCAGATGCTGTTCGATCAGATCTGCAATTTTCCGTTTCAGCATAATCTATCCCCTTGATCAACTTTTCAATCATATTATACCCACAAGAATACAACTTTTCAACATTCTTATATCACAACAAATTAAACTTTTCAAATATTTTCGGTAAGCGCTTCAGCAAACCACGGGTAAGGTAGCATTGAATCACTAATTGTGTTCACGGTGCGAGGCGCATATCAGTAGTTCGAGTAAAAACCGTTCAAGCATAAGCAACCCCCCGACATCGTTGAACCACTAATTGTGGTTCATGGTGCGGGGGTCCGTGTTTGTGGTTCAAGATTGCGTCAGATGAAATTGGTTTGGTGTTCATAACCGCAGCAGGCACGGGCTTCTTCACTCCATGGTGCCAGCTTCTCCAGCTCTTCATCGCTCATTCCGGAATGAGGACGTTTTGTCAGCAGAAAGACCAGGTATTTTTCAATATTCAATTCATGTGTCCTGGCCATTTCTGCCATCGTATAGATCGTTGCGCTGGCATGCGCTCCGCCCGGTGTATCGCAGAACAACCAGTTCCTTCTGCCTACAGTGAAAGGCCGGATACTGTTCTCACTCGGGTTGTTGGAAAAGCTGCAGCGCCCGTCCTGCAGATATGTCTCCGCGTACTGTCTCTGATTCCTGGCATAGGTGATCGCTTTATCCATTCTGCTGCCTTTGACAGGATGCTGTTTCTCCAGCCAGTCCCAGAACGCTGCCAGGATCTTCGGGGCTTTTTTGTTCCTGTATTC
>JAFZPO010000024.1 GCA_017550305.1 Clostridia bacterium | reverse complement strand
CTTCCTCGAACTCGGGGATGAACTGGTCAGCAGCTTCGTAGTATTTATGCGTGTTCAATACTACGTGAATGGTGGTGCCCGCATAGGGCTTCGCATCGCTTGCGAATGCAGTCATGGTCAGCAGCATGCAGGCGATCAGAGCGATGGCCAACAGTTTCGTGAGTTTCATGGTGGTTCCTCCTTTTTATTTATTCCACTCAGGCACAAGCGCACGCGCCTGAGAAAGAATTTCATGTTCGTTGCTGAGCGGCCCTAGACAGCTTTCCCGTTCATAGAGCTCGGACTGGAACAGGAACAGGGGCGTCTGCGGGTTCTCGCCCTGAATGATCTTCAGCAGCATCTGGGCGGCTTTCTCGCCGATGACCTGATTGGGACCGCCGACGGAAGTCAGTGTCGGATGCAGCATATTGCACTTTACGGTGTCATTGTTGATGCTGATGACCCCGATATCCTGGGAGACCCTGCGGCCGCTGTCGTGAATTGCCTTATATATGCCTTCTGCTATGCTGTCAGCGTTGCACAGTATGGCATCCACTTCGGGGTGTGACTCAAGCATGTTCAGCGTTTCACGATATGCCAGCGGTTCCTGGCTGTTGTGCTTTGCATCAAAGATGATCGCGCTGCGGTCGATTTCCAGCCCTTCTTCCATCATAGCCGCCAGGTATCCCTGATATCTGTCCAGGGTTGTGCGGAGCAGAAACTGAGCTACATATGTGATGTGCCTGTAACCTTTTGCAATCAGATGCTTGGTGGCGATCCATGCGGAATAGAAGTTATTATATGCGACCAGAGGAATCCGGCTGACGCTTTCAATGCCGCGGTAGCAGAAAACAACGGGCATGTGCTGCTGTTCCAGCCTGCTGAACAAAACATAATCTCTGGTAATGTCCATACAGTGGGCCGGAACTACGATCAGACCGGAAACACCGGACTGGAGCATGCGCGTGATGCACAGATTCTGCTTCTCGATATCACCATCCGTATAGCTCAGTACAAGGTTGATGTCCTGAGTTTGCAGATAGGCTTCAACTCCGCGGATCAGATCACGGTAGTTTGGTTCCGAATGCGGGATGATCAGGCCGACAAAGCGGTTCTTGTTGACCATTGTACCGCGTGTCCCTGCAACATATGTGCCACTGCCGCCCCGTGTGTAGAGCTTGCCCTCCTGGGACAACTCGCTGATCGCTTTGTGTAGTGTGGCGCGTGTTGTATCCAATGAACGGCACAAAGATTCTCTTGAAGGAAGAGGTTCATCCGCGTGCATATACGATATCATCTGTTCAATCTGATATTTGATCTCTTTATATCGAAGCACATGATCCCTCCCTTCCATATCAACGATTCGGTTGTTTCGGGCAATCTCTGCACTCACTAAACTATAGCTAGAATAGCAAAAAATAGACCGCATTGCAATATGCATGGCAGTAATTGGTATGATTTAGAACTATTCAGACATTCGAGTGAACAAATCGATCTAATTTTATAAATCAGTCTAAAATAGCACTGCGCGTGTTTAGCAGTTAGTAATTATCCGATCATTGACTTTTGGAACGTTCCCATATACCATAATACTGAGAATGAGGTGAATACGAATATGGCTACAATATGGGATGTTGCCGCCAGAGCCGGCGTTTCTAAGAGTACGGTCTCCCTGGTGCTGAACAGAAGCCCGCTTGTGAAAGAAGAGACCCGTCAGCGCGTGCTGGCAGCAATCAAGGCATTGGATTATGTTCCCAATTATAATGCCCGGAGCCTGATCCGCCGCCGCAGTAACAGCATAGGGCTTATTCATATTGCACGGAACAACCGTCAGCGCAAAATGCATTATGAAACGGATTACGGGCTGGAACAGTTTTTTGCCGGCATCGAGGATGGCATTTTTTCCGCTATCATTGAACAGCATGAAGATATGAGCATTATCAAGGAACACCTTGAAATGCATACGCAGTACTGGACAGCGCCGCAGATCCTTAAGGAAAGACGCGTAGACGGACTGATCATTGTCGGCGGTTTTGACAATCCGGAAGTCATTGAACAGCTCAGGCAGATCGAGGTTCCTACGGTAATCGTAACTTCTCCCGGAATCGAAGGGATCGACTGTGTGTTACATGACCCATATACGGCATATCAGCTTGCCATGAGGAAACTGGTTGAGACAGGGCATAAGCGTATCTGTTCGTTTAATTGTCCTAAGCATTATCGCACCTGGATACTGCGTGAAAAAAGCATTCAGGATTCAGCAAAGGAACTAGATGTTACGTTAGATCCTGATATGCAGATTTCACCGGATAATATGACTCCGCAGAATGTATATGAACTCTTTTCCGCATTGATTGACAGCGGAAAACGGCCGGACGCTGTAATAGCATTAAGCGACGACTATACGATGAGTGTGCTTCGCTGCCTTTATGAGCATGGACTGCGTGTCCCTGAAGACATATCGATTATTTCTGCAGAGGATTCAAACATCTGCGGAAACCTCAGCCCGACGATAACCGCTGTCAATATTCAGAAAGAAGCCATAGGGCATAAAGCCCTGAATTTCCTGCTGGACAGGATCAGCCATCCTGAACTGCCGGCAAGAGAAATAACAGTCACTCCCTATCTGGTTGAGAGAAACAGCGTGGCCAATCGCAGATAATTGAAAAAAGTACTTGACTTTTGGAATGTTCCAAAATACCATAATGTACGAAGAGTGAGAATGGTTCGAAAAGCACCCATAATACTAAGCCGGACATGAATCAGAGTATTGTGTTCGAATCGAATAGCATTTGATGATGTATCAGGGCCTGTCTCATTGAAACGGACTAAAGGTGAAGCATATGACAAACCCGATTCCGAGAAAGAAAATCAGTCTGCGACGAACCCTACATAACAAGCTGGTACATATTGCCCGGCATCCATTGCTGTATCTGATGCTGATCCCCGGGCTGTTTTTCCTGTGCATCTATAAGTTCTGGCCGCTGTACGGCCTGCAGATGGCGTTCAGAAAGTACAGTATTTATGCCGGCAGCAATCCCATGGACTCCATTGCAAAGAGCCCCTGGGTAGGAACAAAGTACTTTGTGAAGCTTTTCCGTTCTGCACAGTTTTCGCTGGTGTTGAAGAATACGCTGATCATCAACGGAATGAAGATCATTATCTTGTTCCCTGTGCCGATCATTACCGCTATCATGCTCAATGAGATCCGCAGCGCGATGTATAAAAAAGTGCTGCAGACCACCATCTATATTCCTTACTTCTTCTCATGGGTCATGATCTTCGGTATTTTCTATTCATTGCTCGGTTCCTACGGAATGCTGAACACACTGATCGTGAAACTGGGAGGAACACGAATACGATTCTTTACTAGTACGGAAACTTTCCGCGGACTGCTTGTTTTTACGGAGGGATGGCGTGAAACCGGTTATAACGCTGTTATCTATCTGGCAGCGATCGTTGGCATTGACACGACGTTGTATGAAGCGGCTAAGGTGGACGGTGCGAACAAATGGCAGCAGATATGGCACGTGACCATTCCCGGTATTCTTCCCACTGTTGTTCTGATGCTGATTCTGAAAGTCGGGCATATTCTTGATACCGGCTTTGAACAGGTGCTGATTTTCTACAATCCTGCTGTTTATGATGTTGGCGATGTGATCCAGACCTATGTTTACAGGCTGGGCCTGGGCAAAATGGACTTCTCCCAGGCGACAGCACTCGGCCTGTTCAACTCGGTTGTCGCGTTCGTGCTGATCGTCGGTGCGAATACCCTCAGCCACAAGACGCTCCACCGGAGCATTTGGTAAGAAGGTGCCGGCATGAGCAGAAAGAAAAACAAGAATTCGATTCCGCTGGATTTCAGCGAAAAGCTGGTTCTGGGCTTATCCAATACGATCCTGACAATCTTTGCCCTGGTGGCCATCCTGCCCTGTCTGAATCTGTTCAGCAAGTCTGTCAGTATCGGACCGGCAGTCACAGCAGGTTTTGTCTACTTCTGGCCTAACGGATTCCAGCTGGAGACAATAGAGTATGTATTGGCAAAGACCAGTTTCCTGACGTCACTGAAGAATACGCTGATCATTACCGTTGCCGGTACGGCGATCTCCATGTTTACGACGATCACCACAGCCTATCCGCTTTCAAAACCGGACTTGTCTTTCCGAAAGCTGTTCACCCTGCTCTATGTGATCAGCATGGTGTTCTTCGGAGGAATCGTTCCCGCCTACATGGTAGTGCACACCCTTGGCATCCTGGATACCTACTGGGCCTGCATCCTGCCCTTCGCCATCGTGCAGTTCAATATGTTTATCGTCAAGAATTACTTTGAAGGCCTGCCGAGCGAAGTCATGGAGTCTTCTGCAATCGACGGTGCAAACGATCTGCGTACGCTGATCTCCATTGTCCTGCCTATGTCAGTGCCCGTGCTGGCTACCGTAGCGCTGCTGTACGCGGTAAATTACTGGAACAATTACTTCCATGCCATGATGTATACCAACAGCACGGCCATGCGTACGATGCAGTTGTATCTGTACGATATCATCAGCAACAGCCAGGCTTTTGCCGAGAACCTGTTTACTACAAGCTATGGTGGCACAATGAGCGTAAACGTGACGACCGACGGAATGGTGGCTTCGGCTGTTGGCCTTTCCATCATCCCGATTGTTCTGGCATATCCTTTCATTCAGCGCTATATGGTCAAGGGCATCACCGTAGGAAGTGTAAAAGGCTGATCAATCCGATCCAATACCGCAGGCAAGCGGTAAATATATAAGGAGGAATCCGAAATGAAGAAACTAGTTGCTCTGTTGCTCGTTGCTCTTCTTGCGCTTGGCGTAATGGCTACGGCTTCTGCTGAACTGCTTGGCCCCGGCAACGTCACCCTGCATCGTCTGAGCGTCAACGTCGGCTTTGACGTGAATGAAGACTCGAATGGTAAGAATTACCAGAAGACCACGGGTTATGATGTAGTGTACTACTCCATGCCTGCCAAGGACGCGGATCAGAAGCTTATGCTGGATCTGGGCAGTGGTTCCGCTACTTATGACATCGTAAAGTGCACGATGAACACTTGGCGTCTGTTGGTTTCCAATAACCTGCTGATGCCCCTGAATGATCTGCTGCCCGTGTATGGCCAGAAGATCGTTGACGGCGCCAGCCAGGAAGCCTGGGACGCTGTTACCCTCGAGGATGGCACGATTTACGGTATGCCCGCCATGTATCCCTATGACGAGGAAATCACGACCTTCATGGTCTGCCGTATGGACCTGATGCGTGCCGCCGGCATCGAGAAGGTGCCTGAGACCATCGATGAGTTCTATGATGACCTGGTGATCCTCAAGAAGTACTACGGCGATCAGTACATCATCTTCTGCGGCCCCTATATGCCGGCTACTGAAGGCGGTACCTCCAACTGGGTCGTTCCCAAGACCATTGCCTGCGCTTTCGGCATCTACAACGACTGGATGGTCGACGATGACGGCAAGGTCATCTACATGACCGAGGCTCCCGGCTTCGCCGACATGGTATCTTTCCTGAGCAAGCTGCAGCAGGAAGGCCTGATCGATGACGACTGGGCCGTGAACACCGACAGTGCTGTTAACGAGAAACTCAGCTCCGGCAAGGCTATCATCGCCTGCTCCAACCGCTCTGGCGTACAGATGACCACTCCTGCTCAGATGCAGCTGCTGGGCCTTGGCTGGGACGATCTGGGCTATATCGGCGCTCTGAAGGGCACCAAATATCCGACCAAGTACATGGAGACCGACCAGATCTCCAACGTTATCTGCATCCCGCGCACTGCTGCTCATCCGGAAGATGCACTGAACTACATCTCCAGCGTCATTGACAACCAGCTGTTCCTGAACCTCGGCGAAGAGAACGTACACTGGTACTATGACGAGAACGGCCGTTTCGTTCCGATCAATCCTATCTTCTCTGATGAACGCGGTAATTCCTACTGGTATAATGACTCTCTGAACTGGGCAGATTGGAAGATTCAGTGGCCTACCCGTATCCGCAAGAGCGAAGCTCAGTGGGCTGCCTTTGAGGCTGTAACGATTAATGGTGATACCAGCGTGTTTGTGAAGAGCGAATTCAAGTTCATGCCTGCGACCGAAGCATATACTGAGAATAATACCGCTCTGTATAAGATGGCTCAGGACTTCATTCTCCAGGT
>JAFZPO010000175.1 GCA_017550305.1 Clostridia bacterium | reverse complement strand
GAAGTTGCCTCGAAGATCGAAAACAAGTCTTCCGTCAAGAACAGCCAGGCCCTCAAGCCTCTGTTCGAGTTCTCCGGTGCCTGCGCCGGCTGCGGCGAGACGCCCTATGTCAAGCTGGTTACCCAGCTGTTCGGTGATCGCATGATGGTTGCCAACGCGACGGGCTGCTCCTCCATTTACGGCGGCTCCGCTCCCACCTGCCCCTACACCACCAATGACGAAGGCCATGGTCCTGCCTGGGCCAACAGCCTGTTCGAAGACAATGCTGAGTTCGGCTTCGGTATGAACCTGGCCGTGAACCAGCGCCGCGCCAGACTGGCTGAGACGGTCGAGAAGCTGATTGCCGTTGACTGGGCGACTGCCGAGATCAAGGAAGCCGGCAAGGAATGGCTCGAGAACATGAACGAAGCTGAAGGCAGCAAGGCTGCTGCCGCCAAGCTGGTCGCTGCCTGCGAAGACGGCATCACCGAAGGCTGCAACTGCGACGCGTGCGTGCTCGCCCGCGAAGTGCTGGCTGATAAGGATATGCTGATCAAGAAGTCCATCTGGATCTTCGGCGGCGATGGCTGGGCCTATGATATCGGCTACGGCGGACTGGATCACGTTCTGGCTCAGAACGAGGACGTCAACGTGCTGGTTCTGGATACCGAAGTGTACTCCAATACCGGCGGTCAGTCCAGTAAGTCCACCCCGACCGGCTCCGTTGCGAAGTTCGCTGCTGCCGGCAAGCGCACCAAGAAGAAGGATCTGGGCATGATGGCTATGAGCTATGGTTACGTCTATGTGGCGACCGTGGCCATGAGCGCCAATCCCAACCAGCTGCTCAAGGCGATGAACGAGGCGGAAGCTTATCATGGCCCGTCCCTGATCATTGCTTATGCTCCCTGCATCAACCATGGTATCAACATGTCCATGGCGCAGGCTGAGATCCGCAAGGCTGTGGCCGCCGGCTACTGGCCGCTGTATCGCTTCAATCCGGAACTGGCTGAGCAGGGCAAGAATCCTCTGACCCTGGACAGCAAGGATCCCACTGAAGACTATCAGGCCTTTATCCGCAGCGAGACCCGCTATGCTTCTCTGCTCAAGCAGTTCCCCGAGACTGCCGAGGTTCTGTTCGCCAAGAACGAGCAGGATGCCAAGGATCGTCTGGAGAGCTACAAGAAGCTGGCTGCCGAGTAAGACGGACTTATCCGAAACCGATGCCGGAGCGCTGCAAAGCGCTCCGGCATTTTAAGTAAAAAGATGCAGGCGCGCTTTGGCGATGGAGGCAAAGTGTGATATAATGCTTCCGGACGGAGGAAAGAAAGCATGCTGAAACGACTGACTGCCATGATCCTGTGCGGCATACTGCTCTGTACTGCTGCGCTGGCTGACACACTGCCGATCTATCACAAAAAGGGGGGCAGCAATGCTCCGTATGAGACCGTGCAATACCGGGACCAGGCTCCTTTTGCGGACGATGCAGTACTGATGGAAGTAGATGTGCTGGGCATCCGCCAGGGAGACTGCATCATTATCACCTGCGGGGGAGAGCGGATGTTGATCGACGGCGGCGAGGGCATGCGCTTCCAGTATGTTGATGCCTACCTGAAGGAAAAGGGAATAGACAGCTTTGATTATTTCTTCCTGACGCATGCGCATGATGACCATCTCGAGATGCAGGAAAAGCTGATCCAGCATGGTTACACTGTGGGGAAAGTAATCTCGCCTTATGACGAGGATGACAGCTACACGCTTTGGAATGAATATAAAAAACTGCTGAAAGAAAAGGGGATTCCCTTTGAGAAGATCGCGACCGGCGATGTGATGGAACTGGGCGGCGCAACACTGACCTTTTACCGCCGCAACGAAAAAGGTCTCACCATGAACAACCATTCCGCCTGCGCCATGCTGCAGTTCGGTGAGGCGCGTATGTTTCTGGCAGCGGATATCGGCGGCGAGACCCAGCACTGGCTTCTGGAGCATTTCGATGCTACGGAATTCAAGTGCGACGTCTACAAATCCGCCCATCACAACCGTACGGCGACCGTGACCGAGTTTCTGACGGCGATGAGCCCGGGACTGGTGGTCAATACCAACACGCGCTCTTCTACCAAGGACGGTGAGAACCAGCAGAACCGGCGTAATATCCCGCGTTACTATATCTCCACAGGCACTATCCATCTGTCGACTGACGGTACACAGTGGTACGTGTGGCAGGAACCGATGAATTCCCAATAAATGGTATAAAAGAGGGAGCATATCAATCATCTGATATGCTCCCGATTTTTTTGCTGAACGATCAGAGCTTCAGCAGCTGCTCAGCATTGCGGTGCAGGACTTTCTCAAGCTCCTCTTCCGTGAGCCCCAGAGCGAGTACGGCGCGAAGCTCCTCGGCAGGATCCCACATGGGGAAATCGCTTCCGAACAGCACGCGGTCAGCACCGAAGAAACGGATGCTGCCGAGCAGGCCGGCATCTCCCAGTACAAAATAGCTGCTGGAACAGTCGACCATGACGTTTTCGTGCTGGAGACATTCGCGTGCTTCATCCCATTCGGTATAGCCGCCCATATGTGCACAGATCAGCTTCAGACGGGGGAACCGCCGCAGGATAGGCGGGATCATGGACGGGTTGTCATAATGATAACGGCTGTCGCCCATATGCAGCAGCAGGGGACAGGTGTCCTGGCACGCAGCATAGATCTTATCCATGCGCGGATCCGAGAGTGCGATCTGCTGCATGTCATTGTGGAGCTTAACGCCTTTTAGGCCAAGCCCAAGTGCACGGTGAAGCTCTGCTTCCGCTTCGCCTTCCGTCATGTCAGGATGAAGTGTGGCAAACCCAATCAGCTTCTGCGGGTGCTCTGAGACCTCGCGTGCGATGAAATCATTGATCGTGGCGGCGCGCGAAGGAATGAGCGCTACAGAATGGATCAGCGAACGGTCGATGCCGCCTTCCGCCATACGTTCCAAGAGCACGGGGACGCTGCCTGCGTGGCGCATGGGGACATCATAAAAGGCGCCGATGCTCTCTGCGGCGCGCTGAGCGATCTTTTCGGGATAGACGTGGGCATGAAAATCGATAACCATGTTCTGCCTTCCTTTCACGGCAATCATTTTAGCACGTGAAAAGGAGGCGGGCAACGTAGAACAGGGAAAAAACAACGAAAAAGAAAGGCCGCTGCCAGCCTTTCCTTTTATACAATGCGTGATTATGCGGCGGGGAGCTCAGCGACACGTGTGCCGTTGATCATGTCCAGGAGCATCTGTGCAACGTCGACCAGACGCGGACCGGGCAGTGCCACGGCATTGGTCTCATCGTACAGTACAGCGCCGTTCTTGACGGCGTTTATGTTCTCCCAGCCGGGACGTTTCATGATCTCCACATCGGGCAGATCACCGTAATCGTAATACATCATCACGGTTAAGATAATATCCGGATTACGCTCAAGTACCGCTTCTTCGGAAACCGGTCCGTGAAGTGCGAAGTCAGCAGCAAAGATATTGGTCAGGCCCAGCATGTTGGCCAGGTCATCGAAGTAAGTGCCGCTGCCGGCTGCCCACAGGCCCCATTCGAGAGGGCTTTCTTCAACGTACAGGGTCATACCGTTCTGCGGTGCCTGTGCGGCGATATCAGCCAGTTGCTGCTGCATGGAGGCAACCAGATCTTCGGCCTCGGCATCCTTGCCGAGGATGGCGCCGATCAGGCGGATGTCAGTATACACGTCTTCCAGACTCTGCGCATCGGTGGCGACCACTTTTACACCGCCGTTCTCCAGCTGTTCAACGATTTCGGGCTTGGAGTCCATGGTGGCCATGATCACAACGTTCGGGCCGAGCGCCAGAATCTGCTCCACGTTGGTCACATAGCCGGAATTCACGACCGGCAGGCCGGCCAGTTCGGGCATGACAGCCATTTCAGGCTTGCTTTCGCAGTAAGTACCGATACCGATCAGACGATCCTGCGCGCCCAGGGCATAAACGATCTCGCAATCGGCGGGCATCATGACAACGATCTTGTCAGCCGGGGCATCGAAGGTAATCTCGCGGCCCATCATATCGGTCACGGTGATGCCGTCGGCCAGTGCACAGGCACAGACCAGCAGCAGGACGAGGGCGAGAACGACAAGCAGTTTCTTCATGTTCGTTCCTCCAGATGATTAATCAAATGAAGCGGCGAGGGCGATAAAAAACGTCCCTCCCCGGAGGAACGTTGATTAGGCTGAGCCTTGCGGCACAGCAAAAACAGCGTTTCCCAACCCCAGGGGATCTTTCGGCATAAACAGGTCTCCCGACTTTGCTTCATCCTACTTGCGCGTCTTCCCGCGGTACAGCCGCAGTGACATCAGTGCGCGTTCGTCAGCTTCACGGTTACTGGGATAGTCCGGAAATCTCATCCGTGTTCCCATGACGGCGGAAGGGGACCGGCAGCAGTCCTTTTCCGGCCGCCGCGCATCGCTGCGCAGATACGCCGGCCATTCATTTGTCGTCTGATTATACGCTGTGAAAACACTGCCTGTCAAATGCCGTCTCTTGTTCCATCAGGACGGGTATGCTATAATTTATCCACTAATAATATGAGGTGCCTTATGACCGTATTGCTGTGGATTCTGCTTGCTGCTGCCCTGCTGCTGACAGGCATGGGTTTCTTTCTTGCACATTTCTCGATGACTATCCGCCGCCAGACGCTGGAAGAGGCACGGAAGTGGCAGGAAGAGCACTATGATATCTCCTGGTATGATAAACTGGAAAAACAGGACTATCTGTATACCAGCTATGACGGATATGTCCTGCATGCTAAGCTTTTGCTGCATCCGCGGCATACCGATCGCTGTGTGCTGATCTCGCATGGATATACGGACAACCATATCGGTTCGCTGAAGTATACGAAGATGTACCTGGACATGGGGTACAACGTTCTTCTGTATGACCTGCGCGGACACGGCGAAAACGAAAAGACATTCTGCACTTACTCCATCCGCGAGAGCCGTGATCTTGACGGGCTGATCCGGGACGCGCGTCAACGCTTCCCGCAGTTCAGGGTCTTCGGAATCCATGGCGAATCGCTGGGCAGCGCTACTTCCGCAGCCTGCATGCAGTATCATCCGGACATCGACTTTGCTGTGCTGGACTGCGGTTTCAGCGAGATCACGAGCGTGATGCAGCGCGGGCTGCAGGGCATGCATCTGCCGCCCTGGATGGTCCATGTGGCTTCGGTATGCGCCAGAATCCGGTATGGATATTACTTCCATGAAATGCGGCCGGTGGACGCGCTCGCGGGAAACAAGATCCCCATGCTGTTCATTCATGGCGCTGAGGATGATTTCATCCTTCCCATACACAGTGAGCGTATGCACCAGGCGACAGAAGGATACAGCGAAGTGCATCTCGTTGCCGGAGCCGGCCATGCGGCTTCTGTGCTGACGGCGCCGGAAGAGTATAAAAAAGCCGTGCAGGATTTCTTCCGCGCGATTAATGTGGATTTCGATGAATAAACTCGATGGTTGATTGGAGCCATGGATATGGAACACGAAAAACTGACAGAACTGTTTGAAAAATACTGCAGGAAGCTTCGGATCACTCCCGCATGGGATGTGAAGCTGGAGCTTATTGATGATCCGGCATGGACGAAGACGGGGGATTTCAGGATCGACTGTGATGACAGGAAAGCGGTCCTGATGCTGAACGTCAATAATCCCAGGCAGGAGAATCCGGAGGAAGTTTTTGTCCATGAACTGATGCATATCAAGATGTATCCGTTGGATCAGGTGACTGAATCGCTGATTGCCAGCCAGTTTGAAGAGGGGACGCCGGCCTGTGACTTTGCCTATACCCAGTTCTTTACCGCTCTTGAGCAGACAGTCGAGGAACTGACCAAGTGTTTCCTTCTGGAGTTCGGGGAGGATAAAGAACTCTCATTCGGCCGCTGCAGGGGCATGAAGTCGTTCAACGAGCTGTATGACGGACTGAAGAGTATTGAGTAAAAGCAGGACGTGAAACGGCCGCCGGAGCATTTCGCTCCGGCGGCCGTTGTTTCAGGAGTCAGCAGATACAAGGCTTAACGTTAGCCTTCGATCATGATGGTCTTCTTTTCAGGCAGCTTGCGGGCTTCCATCTTGGGCACGTTCAGCTGAAGGACACCATTCTCGTAACGGGCGGAAATGTCTTCCTCGGTCAGGGCGTTGCCTACATAGAAGCTGCGTTGCATGGCGCCTGCATAGCGCTCCTGGCGGATGATGCGGCCCTTGTTGTCCTTCTCATCCTTATCCACGCCCTTGGCAGCGCGCACGGTCAGGTAACCATTCTCAAGCTCCAGGTTGATATCTTCTTTCTTGAAGCCGGGCAGGTCGATGTCGACGGTGAAGTGATCTTCATGCTCATGCACATCGGTGCGCATCTCACGCGGGGCATTCTTGCCGTACAGCTTGCGGTCTACATCATGGAAAGCGTCAAACCAGTCATCAAACAGATTCTCAGTGAAAATGCTAGGCATCAACATATCGGGTTCCTCCTTTGGAATCAGGCCGCCGGAGCGGCTTTTCGTTCAATCTCCGAGCTTCGGGCATTCATTCCGGGCCATCCGGCCCTCTTTCCCTTGCTCGCCTCCTATTATACTCGCGTTGTTAGCACTGTCAAGAGGTGAGTGCTAATTTTTTTATGAACTTTTTGTGAACAGGCGGGAGGGCGCTTTGGGGATCCGGGGACGGATGCCTGAGGGAAGGGAGAACCTTCCTAATTTCGCGCGATTATTTTCAAAATGCCCTTGCGGGAAGAGGGATTAATGTTTATAATAAAAACTGATGAAAGAAAACGGCGTTTGGAATAAACAACAGGACTGAATTAATATAGGGAATCTGTTTTGTTCTTTCGCGTTTTAGTATAAAACGCAGAAATATAAAAGGAGGAAATGTACCTATGAAAAAACTGTTCTCGCTTCTGATGATGATGATCATGGTAGTTTCCGTGCTCGCGATCCCAGTATGGGCAGCGGCGGATGATCCCATCGTCGTCAATGTCATCCCCGAATCTTCGGCTACCGGTTCCAGTGCCGAAGGCTACAAGATGATCCAGGACTGGATCCTGGAGAATACCGGCGTGCTGGTGAATGCCATTACGCTGGACGGTACGGATGACAAGAACCAGAAGAATGCACTGCTGAACGGCACGACCCGCATCGACGTATGGTGGGACAGCAACTGGATGCAGTACAAGGCCAATGACATGCTCAAGAACATGAAGGACTACATTGACCTGATCCCCAACACCATGGCGTACTGGTCCAACTATGGCGGCCTGATGTCCGTCACGGACAAGGACGGCAATGTGTGGGGCCTGCCCCGTCACTGCAACCGCGTGTTCGAGCATACATTTATCCGAGAGGATTATCTGAAGGCGCTGGGCTACACCGAGGATCAGTATCCCACCACCATGGAGCAGCTCGAAGAGTACCTGTATAAAGTCAAGGCTGCTGCCGGCACCAACGGCATTCCCGAGAACGTGATTCCCATGATCACCCGCAGCAGAATGGATGATATGGAATATCACTTCCTGGGCGGTTATACCGCTTACGGCCGCAGCAACTGGCAGGACGAAGACGGCCTGATTAAGCCCTACTATCTGCAGGACGGTTACTTCGAGTTCCTGCAGCAGATGAAGAAGTGGCGTGATGACGGTATCTTCCTGCAGGATAACGTTACCTGGAACACCAACACCGTCAGAGAGATGCTGGCCAGCGGCCGTGTCGCCTCTTCTTCTGCGTATTCCACGGATCTTTGTAACCAGTATATCAACCTTCGTAAGAATGTTCCGGAAGCAAAATGGTGGACCCCTGTCGAAGGTATGACTCGCAACGGAGAACTGATGGAAAGCCAGATCAAGGGTGAACCTGCTGCCATGTGTTTCAACGTGAACACTCCTGACGAAGTGGTTAAGGCTTACCTGAAGGTCCTCGAGTTCCTGTATGGCGACTGGGCCAACAACTATTCTGCCCAGATCGGCCTGCAGGGCCTGTACTGGGATTATGACACCGAGAACTACGGGGAAGAAGCCAAGACACTGCATATCGTGAAGACGCTGGAGACCGCTGCCGAGCAGCCCAAGTACAGCAAGGACTTCTGGTTCTCCATCGGCCTGCCCACCGAGGCTGACTGCGTGATGTACGACGCGGACGGCGTGCAGAACATGCAGAACGAGTGGATTCGTCACCAGGGCGATACTTTCTCCGCGAAGGAAGCCTTTGACAGCGGCATCTACTACAACACTGTGGATCTGTATGAAAACGTAATGCTGGCCAGCGACCTGGAGACCGCGATCAAGGAGAACACGATCCGCTTCTTCATGGGTGAGGAAGGCTACGAACTGACCGAAGAGAACTGGGCGAAGTTCATCCAGCGCCTGTATGACGAGTTTGAGCTCCAGGAGTACTGCGAGGAGCTGACCCGTCAGTACAATGAGGCGAAGGGCCTGTAATCAACTGATAAACGTACGCATAAGCGGGGGGAGGGGTTCCTCTCCCCGCGACCCGTTTTTCCAAAGGAGGGAGAAAGCGTGGCAGCGCACGCAAAGAAAACGGCAGTTGTCAATCAGAAACTGACGTGGAAAAAATCCCTTAAGAAGTACACCTGGCTGTATATCCTGCTGATCCCGGGTGTGCTTTGGTATGTCATTTTTAAATATCTGCCCATGTTCGGCATCGTGATCGCCTTTGAAAAGTACGGTCCGTTCACAGGAATCAAGGGCATGTTCACGGCCAAGTGGGTCGGCTGGTATTGGTTCCGGCGTTTCTTCAAATCCATTTATGCCGAACGTCTGATCAAAAACAGCCTGGTCATCAGCCTGAAGAAGCTGGTGGTCTGCTTCCCGGCATCCATTATCCTGGCGATCCTGCTAAATGCTGTTCCCGGAAAGCATTATAAAAAGAGCATCCAGACGATCTCCTACCTGCCGCACTTTCTGTCTGCGGTGGTAGTGGCATCTATTGTGCGTACCATCACATCGACGGACGGCGGCCTGATCAATCTGATCATCCTCAAGCTGGGCGGCCAGCCGATCTTTTTCCTGGGAAGCAATAAGTATTTCCAGGGAACGTTGGTGCTGACTGAACTGTGGAAGACAGTCGGATGGAACAGTATCATCTATCTTGCCGCCATGACGGGCATCGACCCGTCGCTGTATGAGGCGGCTACTGTGGATGGTGCCAACTGGCATCATAAGATATGGCACGTGACACTGCCTGCAATTGCGCCCATCATCAGCCTGATGCTGATCCTGCGCTGCGGCGAGCTGATGAACGCGGGCTTTGAGATGACATTCAACCTGTATTCCTCCGCCGTGTATGAAACCGGCGATATCATTGATACCTATGTATACCGTGAAGGATTGACGAACATGAACTATTCATACTCCACTGCGGTGAATGTGTTCAAGTCTGTCGTATCCCTGGTATTGGTGCTGGGTTCCAACTTCGGAGCCAAAGCCATGGGTCAGGAAGGAATATGGTGAGCGATATGAAAAATATAACCAGGGCTGAAAAAGTTTTCATTATCGTATCCTTTATCCTGCTGGGACTGCTGGCATTGATAATCGTAGTTCCGATGATCAGCGTGGTAATCAATTCTTTTGTCAGTGCAGCTGAGACGGCCCGGCGCGGACAGTTCATCCTTTGGCCGGAGGAGTGGGATACGACCGCATACAAAATGCTGTTCAACTCAGACCGTATTTACAGTGGATATGTCAATACGCTGTTTGTAACGCTTGTAGGTACCGGGCTGAGCATGCTGATGACGATCTGTACGGCATATCCGCTGAGCAAGAAAGATCTGCGCGGACGCAACGGTATCCTGGCCATGATCTTCTTCACCATGCTGTTTAATGCCGGTATTATCCCGAACTTCCTGCTGGTCAAGACGATTGGTCTGCTGGATACGCGCTGGGCACTGGTGTTGCCCTATCTGCTTAACACTTGGAACATGCTGATGATGCGCAACTTCTTCTATGCGATTCCCGATGCACTGGAAGAAGCTGCATTCCTGGACGGGGCGAACCAGATCCAGATCATCGTGAGAGTGGTGCTGCCTCTGAGCCTGCCTTCGATCGCTACCATTTCCATGTTCTATGCTGTACACTTCTGGAATGCGTGGTTCCCGGGCGTAATGTACCTGACCAATAAAAATCTGCAGCCTGTGCAGAACGTCATGCGCTCCATCATCGTTGCGGCGTCCGGTAACTTGGAGGATATCGGTGTGTCCGTTGATGATGTACAGGTGCTGCCGACATCGAACACCCTGAAGTGTGCGTCCATTGTTATCACGACCGTTCCGATCCTGGTGGTATATCCGTTCATTCAGAAGTACTTCGTCAAGGGTGCTATGGTCGGCTCCGTGAAAGGCTGATGATATGACCAAACTGGAACGTCTGCTGGCCTGCGATGGCCTGTTTATCGGCGGGCATCGCGGATTCAGCAGTGATTATCCCGAGAATACGCTCCTTGCGGTGCAGGAAGCATGCAAGCTGGGCGTGGATCTGATCGAAGTGGATGTATATCTCAGCAAGGATAATGTGCCGGTGATCGCGCATGACGAGCGTCTGGAACGCTGCTCCACTGGGCACGGCCTGGTCGGGGATTACACGCTCAAAGAACTCAAACAGCTGGATTTCGGGATCCACCGCGGCCCGGCCTTTGAAGGACTGCGCCTGCCGACGCTCGAACAGTTCCTGGATATGATGCGCGGCTACCCGGACGTGCTGCTGAACATCGACTTCAAGGTGTACAGCCGTACGCTGGACACGGTGGAACGTGTCATGCCGATCATGAAGGAGACCGGCATGGACGACCGTGCGATCTACAACTGCATCGACTGTGAGATCGTCCGTCATATTACCACGCATTATGGCAAAAAGACGGTCAGTGCCCCGCATGATTATCCGTGGCGCGTGAACTATGTACCCGGTCCGAATGGTTCTTTCCAGTACATGTGGGGAATCTGTATTCCCATCGATATGCTGGATAAGGCACATGTTGATCTGTACCGGGAGAACGGCATTGCCATCGTCTGCACACCGGCTGATACACCGGAGCAGGTCGACCTCGCGATGTCGCTGGATGTCACCCTTCCGATGCCTGATGACCCGAGGGAATACCTCAAGCGGCGCGGCGCGCAGTAGCGCACCGGCCGGCAGCCCGCATCATGCGGGCTTTTTTCATGCCGGGGCAGGAGCAGACGGGGCCTGCAGCGAATATTCTTATGTTAACTTTCTTTAAGGAGAGAGCAGAATGACGAAAGCACTTATCTCAGTCACTGGTCTGGACGCTACCGGTATTATTGCCTGCGTAGCGACCAAACTGAGTGAAATGAACATCAATATCCTCGATATCACACAGACCATCCTGGACGGTTATTTTACGATGATGATGGTGGTCGATCTGGATGGGGCACAGCGTCCCTTTGCCGAGATCGATGAAGCCTTCGATCCTATCCGTGCGCAGCTGCGCATGACCATTCATCTGCAGCGCATGGACATTTTTGATGCCATGCATCGCATCTGAAAGGGGTAACGGCATGATCGAAACAGGTGAGATCCTGCAGACGATGCGCATGATCCAGGAGGAGAACTTTGATATCCGTACGATCACGATGGGTATCAATCTGCTGGACTGTGCCGATCCCGATCCTGAACGCTGCGGGCGGCGGGCTTATGACAAGATCTGCCGACTGGCGGCCCGTCTGGTACCGGTGGGCGAGGAGATTGAACGCGAACTGGGGATCCCGATCGTTAATAAACGCATTTCGGTGACACCGGTCAGCATGATCTGTCAGGGCGATCCGCGGCCGATCGCGCGGTGGCTGGACCGTGCCGCGGCAGAAGTGGGCGTGAATTTCCTGGGCGGTTATTCTGCCCTGATGCAGAAAGGGGCTACCGCTGCGGATGAGCGGCTGCTTTCTTCGATTCCTGAAGTGCTGGCAGAGACTGAACTGCTTTGCAGTTCGGTGA
The DNA here is from genome assembly GCA_017550305.1 of Clostridia bacterium. GTDB lineage: Bacteria > Bacillota > Clostridia > Christensenellales > Aristaeellaceae > SFMI01. The sequence goes on along the minus strand of JAFZPO010000175.1, from coordinate 628 downwards.
ATGTTGCTTCCACACGTGCGGGAATCAATATGGATGCTGTGCGCCGCATGGGTGAGATCGTGCGTGAGACGGCAGAGCTGACCCGTGAGCGTGACGGATTGGGATGTGCGAAGCTGGTCGTGTTTGCCAATGCAGTGGAAGACAACCCGTTCATGGCGGGTGCTTTCTGCGGCGCGGGCGAGCCGGAGTGTGCCGTGAACGTAGGCGTTTCAGGACCGGGTGTGGTCAAGACAGCGCTCGAGGCCGTGCGCGGCGCACCGTTTGACGTGGTCGCGGAAACGGTCAAGCGTACTGCTTTCAAGATCACCCGTGTCGGACAGCTCGTGGCCAGGGAAGCAGCGCAACGGCTGTCTGTCCGCTTTGGCATTGTTGACCTGTCACTGGCGCCTACCCCTGCGCGCGGGGATTCCGTGGCGCATATCCTGACGGAGATGGGTGTGGAAATGGCCGGAGCACCCGGTACGACCGCGGCGCTGGCGCTGCTGAATGATGCCGTCAAGAAGGGCGGCGTGATGGCATCCAACCATGTGGGCGGACTTTCCGGCGCATTCATTCCTGTCAGCGAGGACATCGGAATGATCGAGGCGGCACAGGCAGGGGCACTGACGCTGGAAAAACTGGAAGCCAT
>JAFZPO010000004.1 GCA_017550305.1 Clostridia bacterium | reverse complement strand
TGCACGCGATGGAGAATTTGTCCTTAAGTAAGAAAAACAAATAGATCACAGGCCAAGTTCAGTTGATACCTGTGCTGTAAGCTCAGGAATTATATCATTAATATACAATCGCCCGACCGATGGCCGGGCGATTGTTTTACTCGAGATTTGCGTGGCGTGTCCGGATCTGCGGATCAAACGGCAGGGCAGCTACCGCATCATCCAGGAAAAGAAGCAGTGCCTGTTCAAACAGCGTTCCCATGGGATACCGGTCATCATCCCCGCCGGCCTTGCTGGGTGCTGAAACCAGCACATCGACAGGATGCAGGGCAGCCAGGGGCGATTCACTGCGCGTGCTGATGATAAATAAATCGGCACCGCATTCCTGCGCGACTTCAGCACAGTGGCATACGCCGTGCGTAGTGCCTGAAGCTGAGGCAGCGATCAGCAGGTCTTCCGTTGTAATAGAAGGGGTCGTAACGTCACCTGCAACGAATACAGTGTAACCCATCTGTGTCATACGCATGGCGAAGGCCATCAGCATCAGGCGGCTGCGTCCGGCGCCGCAGACGAATATGCGGCGGTGTGCCTGAACGGCCTGCACAAGATGCTTACATGCATCCTTCGGTATGCTGGTATATACGCGGGACAGTGCTTCAAGCATTGCCTTCACCCCCGAAAAGAGTCCACCACAGCCAAAGTACCGAATATCGTTCTTTCAGGTCTTTTGCATACAGGATAGCGTCATCGATTTTCTGCTGCCCGTACAGCATTTCGAAGCCGCCCTTTTCATAGCCTGCTTCATCCAGCATGGCCTGCACTTCAGCAGCAGAAGGGCATTCGCGGAGGATATCAAGGATCTGCGGCCATTTTTCGCTGTAAAGCGGAGCCATATCCCGGTCATAAAAGCCGAAGTGCTGCTGGATCTTCGCGATTTCTCCGGCGTAATCGCCATAAACGCGTTCCCATGCCTTCAGACGTTCTCCCTCCGGGACCGGACAGGGAACAGGACTCTCAATACGGCAGAGCCGTTCACGCAGTGCGGCGGTGATCACGGTAGAATACCCTACATCAGTGCCGTGCAGAAAGTATGGTTCATTGTGAATGAGACCGACGATCTCGAAGAAATGAGACAGATGATGTTCACTGCCCGATCCGGGGCGTGTGGTTTCCACCAGGCTCAGAGTCACACCGATCAGGATCAGTGCTTTGGTCAGCAGCTCAATGGCTTCGGGTTCGCGTTCAACAATGCGAGCTGCACAGCGGCGGATCTCATTGGTCGTATCCATGACCAGCTGATAGATTTCGGGGCAAAGATATTCGCCGTTGATCAATGCACTGAGACGCCAGTCGTTGAGCGAACTGTATTTTCCGATGATATCGCCGTATCCGGAGCGGATCATGTCAAGCGGTGCAAGACGCAGTACATCGACGTCTGCCAGGATCCATTTGGGCGGGCGAGTGGCATAGGTGATCTTCATTCCGCCCATGATCATGGCAGCGCCTGAAGAGGCATATCCATCCATGGAAGGAGCAGACGCGATGATACCGTACTCCATACCGCGGTTGAAAGTAACATATTTGCACAGGTCATTGATCACACCGGATCCGATGCCGATGACAAAATCGATATCGGGAGAGAGAGCGGCTTCGAGTTCGGCTACGGCTTCCTCATTGGGTACCAGCATTCCCGTGCGCTGATAGATCAGCGTGCGGTGAAGCTTTTCGCCTATCAGATCTGCTACGGCTTTTCCACAGGCGGCATATGTGTTCTGATCAGCTACCAGCAGAATGGCTTTGCAGGAAGCAATCAGCCCGGGCAGCATTTTCAGCGCGCCGGAAGAAACTTCCACCGTATCGATCGGGCAATAGTGGGTACGTCCGCAGCTGCATGAGATCTTGCGCCCGCACAATGCGGCTACATTTAATTCCATCACGTATGCCTCCCAAGGCTTTTTCTGTATTATACTGTCGCAGTGCTGAAAAAGCAATGATATGCAGAATGCCCGGACTGCTTTTCAAGAACAGTCCGGGCATTCTGAAAGAAAGGATCAATTACTGCATGCGAATGATTACTCTGCAGGTTTGTCTTTGACAACGGCGAGCAGGAAGGCAAGGACCATCAGGATATAGCAGACGGTCTTCGGGAGCATCAGCATGCCAAGGGTCGGGACCGCGCCGGCACCGACAGCAACTGGAATATAGAAAAGGAAGGACAGGAGGATATAGAGCCATATCATGAGGAAACGGCGGCGCTCCTCCTTTTTACGGAAGTACAGGAAACAAACGATTGCACCCAAGATGGCGAATGGAATATTGCGAAGGATGCCCCATGTCATGTCGCTGCTGTTCTGCAGCCAGCCATTCTGCGGGAAAAGGCATAATGCTATGCGCACTAGTGCCAGGATCCAGAGGACCAGTGTGGTGGTGCGGTTCTCCTTTTCCTGATAATAGCCCAGCCAGACATAGTACACAAGCAGATAGAACATCGTCATGGTGATGGATGTGACCAGCTTGCCGATACCCAGCGCGGCAGTGAAATCACCTGCCGAGAAATAATTCAGCACACGGGGAATCAGATGAAAGGCATCGCCGCAGCCCAGAATCACTGCCGAAAGCCCCATCAGCTTTTCCGTTTTGTTCCTTGCACGGCGCAGGATGATGCAGCCGCTTATGACGGCAAAAAGAAGATACAGGATATCAAAGGATGATTCGCCGTATTTCATGGATATTTCCCTTGTACTTAATCAGAAGCGGATCGTTTCGGGCTCGGCGCCAAAGGCACTGAAAACGGCCTCAGCGTTTTTGAAGTACAGCACCTGCATGTTGCCGTCATCCGGATCATACATGCGCTTGAGGCTCGGCATTTTTTCCAGCATGGCGACCTTGACAGCGCGGTCATCATCATTGATCAGTTCGCCGGAAATGCGCACCCACTTACGGTCCATGAACGCACAGATCTCTGCTTTGGGATTTGCGGCAAGCTGCTTGGATACGTTCTTGACCTTGCCGGTCTGGATATAGAGCTTTCCGTTGTACACCAGTGCCGTGCCAAACGGACGTACGCGGGGCTGGTCGCCTTCCACAGTCGCAAGATAATACGTCTTGGCTTCGTCGAGGAACTGACAGACTTTTTCAATACCTTCCATTTGAATGCTCCTTTCGTGATCATGAAAGTCAGTAAGAGTCTTGCTGTGACTATTATATACTCTTCTGCCAGACGCTTTCAACAGAAGACAGAGTTAATCAGTAATGGGATCAGGGTTTCCAGGGGCTGCGGTGCATCCATTTGCCGCGCGTGAAGTCGGGGATGGCAACAGGGGCTCCTCCGCAGGAGATGCTTTCCTCGCTCAGCGCAGTGATGCTGCGCCAGGCAGCCGCGTCATACACATCGATCGGGGCTGGTGCCCCTGCTCGGACTGCGTCGAAAAGGGCACCGGTAGTCAGCCAGTCCATGCCGTCATGACCACCGTGAATGCCTTCTGTGAGAAAGTCACGCCAGAGAGGGTGCTCATATTCTTTGCGGTATTCCTCTATACTGTTCCAGCGCTCCTTCCACTTGAAGTCATAGGCATTGTCCTTGCCGTCAATGAAAACGCTTCTGTTGTCTTCCATGTACATGCCGCGTGTGCCCTGTACATGGAACGCACGCGAATATGCCCGCGGAAGGGTGGTGTCGAGCGTGAGGCAGATCGTTTCGCCGTGAGCGCAGCGGATGATCGTTGTTACGACATCTCCCTGTGCAAAGCGCATGGAAGAGGCATCATATTCCGGGCCTTTTTCCCGGAGCAGATAATCATGCAGGCCGGCGCTCTTGGAAGCAACGCTTACCAGTGAAAGCATGCGGTTGCCGCGGTTGATGTTGAGGACATTGGCGATAGGCCCGAGCTCATGCGTTGGATAGTTCTCGCAGTTGCGGTTGAGATAATTGCGAAACCGGTAATGGCGGTTTTCGCGTCCGAAAGCGATCTCGCTGCGCAGGTCATGGCGGTAACCGCCCTGGCAGTGCACGATCTCCCCGAAGATACCCTGGCGGACCATGTTCAGCACGAGAAGCTCGTTGCGTCCGTAACAGCAGTTTTCCATCATCATGCAGGGGACGCCTGTCTCCTCAAAGGTGTCCACCAGCCGCCAGCAATCCTCTACACTGTATGCGCCGCCGACCTCCATGGCTGTATAGATACCGGCGCGCATGGACGCACAGGCAATATCCACGTGTGCTTCCCAGGCGGCCGTAATCATGACCAGGTCCAACCCTCCGCGGGCCAGCATCTGGCGGTAATCAGTACAGGTGAAAGGTTCGGGGCGGCCGCTCTCACGTACAAGCCGCGCGGCGTCTTCACAGCGGTCTTCATAAACATCGCATACTGCGTCCACCTGGATCTCCGGACGTGGCAGCAAACAGTCCTTCAGAAGGAATGTGCCTCGGCAGCCCAGACCGACCAGGCCGATGTGTAAAGATTCTTTCACAGTAATACCTCCGAAAACGGGCTTTGAGAAAACAGAAGGAATGAACGTTTTACTGAAAACATTATATATCCCAGTAAAGGTGATTAGCAACAGAAAACCGCCCGGTCGGGCGGTGAAAGAGTCTGATATTTGTCTGTGAGGGAAGTGGTGTCAGCCGTTGCCTTCCCAAAGTGCGTTCTGACTGACATAGCCGGTCCGGTCAAACAAGGGATCCCAGATGATATAGTCTCCTTTTTTCTCGTTCGTCAGGATACCGATTACGATCTGGAGGTCGTGCGTCACGATCTGCTCCGATGCGCCGTTCAGCCAGCGCACTGTCGTGATGGCATTGCGGAGCGCTTCAATGGGCATACTCTTGGTTACGCGGTTGGCGGCACTGCCAAACGCCAGATAACGGGTCATCATATAGCCAGTTACTCCGCATACGCGGACACGCGTCCATTCATCGCCGCGTTCCAGTACTTCAACAGGTGTTCCGTTATAGAATTTGCCAAGGGAGTCACTGTTCTTATCCGCGGAGGCGCGCAGGTTCAGACGGTCATTGGGATTGGGGTTGTTAGGCGTAGCCCAGCGGGATGTTGAGAGGCGCGCCTGGGCTTCACTGAGCGTATGGGGCAGTGCATTCCAGTCGATCATCGTGATATTGCTCCACGGATGATCGCCGATGCAGGTGCGGTCCCACCAGTAATTGCCTTCACTGATCCAGCAGCGTCCGAGCATCATATAGTCCTTGTCCAGGATACCGGTCACGCCCCAGGTACCGTCGGAGAAGCGGCCGACACAGGGACCGTGCGGTTCCCCGCCCAGGGCAAGATAACTGTCAAAATTATCGATTCCGATAACGGTGCCTTCAGGCAGAGGAGAGCTTTCAACGAACTCCCATGACCCGTTCTCCGCACTGCCGCATAGAAGCACGCGCTTCCCGTCAGGGCGGTCAGCAAGGAACTGCAGGGTGAATTTTCCGGATACCCAATCTGTCACCGGTGCGATGCCATCAGCGAAGGTATACTGTGCCAGAGGCTGTGTGCCCTGTTCGGCCATGGCGGCATAGATCCGCTCCAGCCAGTTTCTGTCGATACTGCACGAACCGACAGAGCTCCGGGAATAACCGTCGGGGCAGAATTTAAGAGAATCCAGGGAAAAATAACGCAGGTCACGCTCTTCCTCAAGCAGTACATTGGGCAGGACAGGAAGCTGCACGGACCAGAGTATGTTTTCATTCTCGTCTTCCAGCAGTGTTTCCTGTATGATCTGGCTGCCGGATATGTATGCAATGTGTGTAAGCAGGGGTTCGGATTCCCATTCGTTCACGGGATAAGGACTATGCGAATAGGCGGTTGTCAGTAGCCAGTGTCCGTTTGTGTAACGGAAATCATAAGTATATGAATCTAACTCGGTATAATAGGTCAGGAACAGTGTCTCATCCGTGTCCATATACAGCTTCAGGTACCTGCTTTCAGAAGGCAGATTTCCGATAAGTACGGTTTCGGCTTCCCACAGCATGCCGCTTTTACTGACACACAGCTTACGACTGTTCCCGCGCCTGAGCAGTGCGGCGCCGGCATCGCCGCATTGGGAGACCTCTTCGATCTGCCAGCTGCTGCCGGCATACCGGGCACGCAGGGCGGCTTCAAAAGCGCTGTCCGCCAGCACAGAGTTCAGCGTCGAAAGCAGGATCATGACGAGGACTATAAGGACAAAACGCTTCATAAACACCTCCGAAAGAATGTTTTCACATATAGAACGAAAGACAGCGCATTCTTCATCCCATACCGAATGTAAATAGCGGGACAAACAAAAAAACTGCCGGTCACAGGACCGGCAGCGATTTGCCAAACGAATTATTCTTCGGCAGGAGCTTCGGGAGCTTCTTCAGCAGGGGCTTCCTCAACGGGAGCTTCCTCGGCAGGAGCTTCTTCAGCGGGAGCCTCAGCGTACTCAGCGCTGTTGGCTTCCAGCACCTTGCGGATGCTCAGGCTGATGCGGTGTGCTTCGGGATCGACGCCCAGCACTTCGACGGGCACGATCTGGCCGACGGTCAGCGCGTCTTCGACCTTGGCAACGCGGGTAAGGGCAACCTGGCTGATATGGACCAGGCCGTCTACGCCGGGCTCGAGCTCGATGAAGGCGCCGAAGGGACGGATGCGCACAAACTTGCGCTCCACGATCAGGCCGACAGGATACTTCTCCTCGATGTTGTCCCAGGGCTGGGGCTGCAGCTGCTTGTAGCCCAGCTGGATGCGCTCACGCTCGCGGTCCACGGACAGCACCTTGACCTGCACTTCCTGGTTGATGGACAGCACTTCACTGGGATGTCCAACACGGTACCAGGCCAGGTCGGTGATGTGGATCAGGCCGTCCACACCGCCCAGATCGACGAACGCGCCGAAATCGGCAAAGCGGCGTACGATACCGGTAACGATGGCGTCCTTCTCCAGCTTTTCCCACGCGGCAGCCTTCTTGGTGGCTTCTTCCTCGATGAGAACGTCCTTGCGGGAGCAGACGATGCGCTTCTTCTGCTGGTCAACGTCGATGATCTTCAGCTTCATCGGCTGGCCGACGAACTGATCGATCTTCTCGACATAACGCTTGCTGAGACGGGAGGCGGGCACAAACGCGCGGACGCCTTCGACCATGCAGATCAGGCCGCCCTTGACGGCTTCCTTACCGGTGGCTTCAACATACTCACCGGCTTCGAACTTGGCCATCAGCGCGTCCCAGGTCTTCTTGTTGATAATGTTGCGCTGGCTGAGGATTACATTGCCCTCGCCGTCATTGACCTTGACGACTTCCACTTCGATCTCGTCGCCGACCTTCACGTCGGTGTCCACCAGATCGGTGCGCTTGATCAAGCCGTCAGATTTGTAGCCGATGTTGACGCAGACTTCGTCATCGGTCACCTGCACCACAGTGCCGGTCACGGTCTGACCGGTGTGGATGCGACGCATGGAGGCTTCAACGCTGGCCATAAAGTCATTTTCGTCGGCGGGTTTCGCAGCCTCGGGTGCGGCTTCAGCCTGGGGGGCTTCAGCAGGAGCTTCGGCAGCAGGAGCCTCAGCAACGGGGGCTTCGGGAGCTTCGGCAGCGGGAGCTTCGACCACGGGGGTTTCGGCTTCGGGGGCTACGGGCTCGGTGTTTTCGAGCGCTTTGTTTTCGAGTTCGTTCATTACAGTGACAACCTCCTTAAGTGACCAATCCGGTGTGGATGCGCCGGCGGCTATTCCAATTTGATGGGTGTGGATATCGATGATGCCCGGCGGGACCTCCGCCGCGCTTTCCACTAAAATTGTGCGGGGACAAAGCTGGCAGCACGCTTCGTAGAGCTTGCGCGTGTTCGCGCTCTTGCGTCCGCCGACGACCAGCATCAGATCGCTGACGGCGGCAAGCTCTCTTGCTGCCTGCTGGCGCAGACGTGTCGCGGCGCAGATGGAACGCCTGAATTCCGGTCTGCGGATACGGGTGCGCAGGATGGGCAGCATGGCGTCCCACTGTTCATCAGGCAGGGTGGTCTGTGATACGACCAGTGCACTATCCAGCAGAGGCAGCGCTTCGGCTTCCTGCGGTGTGCAGATGACCCATACGGGGCATGGGCACCATCCGGCAGTGCCGCGCACTTCGGGATGTTCCTTTTCGCCGATCAGCACGACAGCATCGGCTTGACATCCCTCCACGGCCTGATGCAGTGCCTGCACATGCGGGCAGGTGCAGTCCACATAGGGAATACCTAGCTCATCACACCGGCGAAGCACTCCGGGTGCCACTCCGTGACTGCGCAGGATCAGCAGTCCGCCCTGTGCGTCTTCCACGGAATTAACTGCCCGGACACCCATTTCAGCCAGGTGCTGTGTGACGGCGGGATTGTGGACAACCTCGCCCAGCGAATAGCAGGGGATGTGCTGCGATGCAGCTTCCTGTGCAGCGTTTTCCGCCGCTGCGACCGCCTGCTTAACGCCCATGCAGAAGCCGGCGTGACCGGCTACGGTAACCGACATGATTCCCTCCGCGAAATCAGCCACCTCAGGCCAATAGCAAATATTTCTGCAAAAGTCCTTTATTTCCTGCTTCTTTCCTGAAAAAAAGTGAAAAAATGCAAAATTCTGCAGTTATTCACAATAGGAAGCGGGAAAATTAGGGCTATTTTGCCGAGAATTCCTTCTGCATGGACAGATATGCTTCGCGGATACGCTCACACAGAAGATTCACAGTGTCGGTGTTCACGCCCTGGGCACGCAGATCAGAGAAATCGATCGGTTCTCCGACCCAGGCGTTTGTGCGGTGGAAACAGCGCACACGGCTGTCGATATACACGGGCAGGAGCGGCACATTTGCACGCAGCGCGATGAGCGCCGCACCGGATTCGACCGTCTGCATCAGGGAAGGCAGGTGGCGGGTGCCTTCAGGGAAAATGCCCAACACCTGGCCGTCACGTACTACCTGCATGCACGCACGCATGGCGCTCATGTCGGTGGAATGGCGTGATACGGGGATCATGTGCAGGGCATTGAGAATGCTGGCCAGCAGCTTGTTCTTGGTGAGTTCACGCTTTCCGATAAACCGGATCTCATAACGCCGGGTTGCGACCGCCAGTATGAACGGGTCGACTGCAGACAGATGATTGCTGATCATCAGATAGGGGGCGTCCATCGCCTCGATGCGCTCAGTAAAATGATAGCGTACTGGACTGAAGGTATGGAAAGCTAACCCGAACAGGATACGGCACAGGGTATACAGGAAGGTACGTTCGGTCTTCTGCGGCGCGGCAGTGCTGCCGGCCGGTTTTTCTTCAGGCATTGGCAGCCTCCGTCAGGCGCAGGATAGCCTGCACCGTTTCTTCAAAGGTAAGATCGGAAGAATCGACTACGATCGCATCCTCTGCCTGGCGCAGGGGATCCACGGCCCGGTTCATGTCCTGTTCATCGCGTGCGTTGACTTCGGCAAGCACTTCGGCGAAATCAGCGGTGTCACCCTTTTCCTGAAGCTGTTTCAGCCGGCGCATGGCTCGCGCTTCAGGCGTGGCGGTCAGGTAGATCTTCACAGGTGCGTTCGGAAGTACGACGGTGCCGATATCACGGCCGTCCAGCAGCATGGGCTGGGTCTTCGCAAGCTCCTGCTGACGCTGCACCAGCAGCCGGCGCACGCCTGCATAGCGCGATACAGCGCTGGCAGCGGTCCCGACTTCCTGGGAGCGGATCAGGCCTGTTACGTCCTGCCCGTCGAGGAGAGTGACCTGGGAACCGTTTTCATAGCGCACATCCACCTGCGACTGTTTGCACAGAGCAGTGACGGCTTCTTCATCCTGAAGATCGATGCTGTGCTGCAGAACGGCCAGGCCTACTGCGCGGTACATTGCGCCGGTATCCAGATGCAGGATGCCCAGGCGGCTGGCGACCTCGTCTGCAATTGTTGATTTCCCGGCCCCGACCGGACCGTCGATGGCAATGTTCAGCATATCTTTGAAAGCTCCTTTAGTCAGTAGCCTTAATGGATCATGGACTGTGTCTCTTCCCAGCCGCGCAGGATTTCCTGCTGGTGGCTGAGGGCATAGGGCATGCTTGCCTTTTCGGCTTCTGTCATCTCCCTCGGGAAATGGATGCAGATATGGCCTTCCAGCCCGTTGGTGGAATTATGGTCGATCTCATGCCCGTGGCTGTGCGTTGAGGCCATGTATACCTTGCCGTCGGACAGGATGACCCATACGGCATGCGGCGTCCAGTTATCGACGCCCATGATCTGCTGCATGACGGCGGTGTCGCTGGCAGTCAGAGGCTCGGCATCGCAGTGCTTGCCGAAGGAGAACATGTTGACGTTGTAATACAGGCCTGTCGTGTAATCATATACGATGGCATTGGGCATCAGCTTGGCCAGCGTACGCGTTTCGGTATACCAGTCGGCATAGCGGACTTCGATGGCTTCAGGTGCTTTGAAGCTTACGGAAGAGGAACTGCTCTGAGCAGAGGAAGCCGTACTGCTGCTTGTGGAGGTGTTCTGCTGTGCAAGCGCATTCAGGCGGGACTGTGTGGCGGACCCGACAATACCGTCGGTGCTGAGCTTGTTGGCTTTCTGGAATGCCTTGACGGCCAGATAGGTCTTGGGTCCGAAGATGCCGTCTGCCGCGCCGGTGAGATAACCCAGATCGATCAGCTTCTGCTGCATGAACTTGACAGCGCTGCCGGTATCGCCGATGCGCAGTGTTGTGCTCTGGACGGGTTCGGTGTCTTCTTCTGCCGAGGGATTTCCCACAGTAGCGGCCTTCGGATTGCTGCCGTACAGCTTTTTCAGCGTCTTGGGACCGGCAATTCCGTCCGCGGTCAGACTGTTGTTCTGCTGGAAAGCAGCGACAGCAGCTGCCGTCTTGGTGCCATACAGGCCGTCGATGGTCTCACTGAAATAGTTGAGCGTGGAGAGGCGTGCCTGAAGAATATTGACTTCAGCGCCCTTGGAGCCCAGCTTGAGCACGATGTCGAGACTGGGCGTCGGGGTAGCCTGCGGCTTGGGTGTCGCAGTGGGCTTGGGCGTCGGGGTGGACCAAGCGGCAACAGCGGAATCGCTGTACAGTTTCAGCTGCGTCTCCAGACCGGCAACGCCGTCTGAGGTCAGGCCGTTCTTCTTCTGGAAATCGCGAACGGCAGCGATGTCGTTTGCATCATAGATACCATCGGGAGTGATGGCGTAGTAACCGAGCGCGACCAGGCGTTCCTGCAGGCGTGTAACTGCCAGCCCGCGCGTGCCGCGGTGCAGTACGACGACGTTCTCAGCTGTGATGGCGGTCGGTGTAGGTGTGATCAGGACGGGTGCCGGCGTGGGTGTAGTCAGATAGCCGGTCAGAGAGGTGAGCACCCTGGTGCCCGCAACGCCGTCAGCCGTCATGCCGTTGGCTTTTTGGAAAGCCTTGACGGCCTTAACGGTATCTGCATCGTAAACACCGTTGACAGCGGCGTCGTTATATCCCAGCTGCCTGAGTGCCTGCTGGAGCTCGGTGACCTGCCAGCCGGTATCGCCCTGACGCATGGTAACGCCGCTGTAGGGCGGCAGTACGGAAACATCGGTCTTCTTTCCCTTGCTGTTGAGCGGGGTGCCCTCAAAGAGGAACTTCTGCAGTTCGGCCGTCGCGATGCCGGTCTGCAGCAGGCCGTTCTTGGCCTGGAAGGCCTTGACGGCGGCAATGGTCTTGGCGTCGTATACACCGCTTGAGGCGGAAGTGTAGAAGCCCAGTTCACGCAATGCGTCCTGAAGCACTGAAACGCTGTCAGCCGCGGAACCGGAAGAAAGGGAAGTGTACAGTTTCTGTGCATCCGCGTCGGAATCCAGTTCCTTGCCGCCCAGATAAGCAGCAGGCACATCGACGTAACGCGACATCACATAGCCAGTGTAGGTCTTCTTGCCCTTGACGTAATTGATCTGCAGGAAATCACCCTTCACGGCAAGCACGGTGACGGAGGCGCCTTTGGGTACGGTCAGTATGCGCGTGGAGGAAGTGCTGGCACCTTTGCGGAGATTAACGGAATCAGTGGTAACGGTCTCGTAAGGATAAGTGGCAATATTGCCCGTCTGGACACCGTTCTCCCAGCCGATGACCGGCGGGACGGGCGTGGCGGTGGGCTTAGGCGTCGGCGTGGTCTTGGCGCCGATCGCTTCGCCGCTGAAAAGGACTGCCTGCGTAGCAGCATCCGCAATGCCGCTGACAGTCAGGCCGTTTTTCTGCTGGAAATTCTTGACGGCCTTGACACAGCCGCTGCCGAATTTGCCGTCGATCTTGCCGCTGTAATATTCCAGGGCTTTAAGTGCGGTCTGGATCCTGGTCACCAGTGCGCCGGTGCGCCCGGAAGAAACAGGGAAACCGGTGATGTCCGGAGCGATGCTGACGGACTTCGCTTTGCCCTTTGAATTGAGCGGTTTGCCTTCGTAGAGCAGGCCCTGGGTTGCGGCATCGGCACTGCCGGTCGCGTTCAGGCCGTTGGCAGCCTGGAAATCGGTGACGGCTTTTGCGGTCTTGGCACCATACTTGCCGTCAGCAGACCCGGAAAGGTATCCCAGTTCGATCAGCGCGCTCTGCAGGTCATGCACCAGCTGGCCTTCGCTGCCCTGGGTGAGGGCCGCATAGCGGGCAGCCTGCGCTTCGGTAGGCTGGTTGGCGGAAGCAGCGGAAGTGTTGACCGCGCTCTTGAGCAGGTAGCCGGAAGCACCGTCGTATTCGACGATATAGTAGTTTCCGCTCTCGCCTGTCACATAGACCGCATCACCTGCAGGAAGTACGGCCAGGGAAGTACTGCTCTCGGAAGCAGACTTCCGCAGTGTGCCGGACGTTTTCAGTGTGGCGGCAAAAGGATAATCGGCTGCCAGCGCAAAGGACACGCAGCTGATCAGAAGCGCAATGACCAAAAGCGCGGCAACGGATGACTTGAACTTTTTGAAGAGCATAACAGGCCTCCTGCGGGAATGTATACCAATACAAGCTAATTTTATTACAATATGTTTCAATTGTCAACGAATAATAATGAAAAAACGTAATAAAATCGTAAAAAATAAAGCCGTCGGAAGACGGCGGAAATAGCGGCGGAAACGGGAGAATTATTAAGAGTTGCGGCGCATTTCGTACAGGCTCTGCAGCGTGATGGCGAGAAGGACTGTGGCAGCGCCGAGAATGCTGAACAGCCCGGGCGACTGACCGAGCAGGAGAGCTACCCAGGTCGGGTTCAGCACGGGCTCGACATTGCTGATGATACAGGCTTTGACGGGGGACAGGCCGCGCTGCATCCCCATGGAAAAGAAGAGATACCCCAGACCGAGCCCCAGACCGAGCGCAAGCATGACGAGCAGCTGTGTCACTGTTGGCTGGAACGTGGAATCAAACGGTACGGCCAGGACGAAAACACAGCTGACCAAAGTGCCGAAGTAAACGCCATCGATCGGTGAATTGCCTGAATACCGGGCAGCAAGGAAGACCATGGCAAAGGTTACACCGCTGAGCAGGGCGATGCAATCGCCGAGCAGCCCTCCTCCGCTCAGACCACCCATGAAGCACAGGATCACGCCGAAAAACACGAAAAAGGCAGCAATGACTTCGCTCTTGAGCGGTTTCTGCTTCTTGACGAGGAGAGAATAGAGCATCACGAAGATGGAGGCAGTGTACTGAAGCACGATGGCGTTGGCAGCTGTGGTCAGCCGGTTGGCAGCCATGAACATCAGGGAAGTCAGCGTGATGCCCGCGGCACTGATCCAGAGCCCTTTGTTGGGGTGGATCCGGAAGCTTCCGCGTCCGAGCCCGATGATCAGCAGGGCAATAGGGGCACGCAGACCGACCAGAGTGAAGGGATTCCAGCTGACCAGACGTGAAAAAAGGCCTGTGAAACTCCAGGCCAGACCACTGATAAGCGCAAAGAATACGGCTGATTTTTGTTCTTTCATGAAACTGAAACCGTCAGATCCGGGCGCGGAGACGTGCCCTGGCGGTATTGATGCTGTCTTTATAAGGAATGGTGACTGTATACAGATATCCGTAATCCCAGCTGCCGTTGGGACGCATCAGGCGATAGCGCCGCAGATTGTATTTGCTACGGTCCAGCAGGATGCTGATATCCTCGGCAAGCACTTCGGCCATTACACGTGTACGGACACGGCTCATCTTGGCGAAGCCTGCCTGATGCAGATCAAATTGGATCAGGACATGGGGCGGATCGACCAAAGTAAGCGTGATGCGGTCGCGCTCGATGCGGACCTGGTCGAGATCGCGAGAATCGGCGCGGCAGCTGACCAGCGCGGCATGCAGATGCCTATACAGTTTGGTAGTGCGGAGCGCCTCCATGCGGGAGAGTTCTTTCTGCCGTTCATGACGGCAATACAGATATAGAAGGATGCCGGAAACCGATGCTGCGAGCACGGCAAATAAAGCCAAATACCGCATCATCAGTCACCTCCACCATACTATATATTGGTAATTATAAATATCACTATATACAATTTCAACTGCATTTTGTGGATTTCATTTTTTTGTAACACAATTTCTTAAAGCCGAAATAATTCATCAAAAAAGCGAAAAAAACAGCCTCCGCAAACAGCGGAAGCGGAG
>JAFZPO010000174.1 GCA_017550305.1 Clostridia bacterium | reverse complement strand
GGTAGGCGCCGTTATCTTCGACCGGCACTTCCATGGGCGCGGCGGCTTCCTGCAGGATCTCGTCAGAAGGCTTTGCGCTTTCCGGCTTATCCTCGGCAACGGGCTGCACTTCTTCCTCGAACGAGGCGGGATATGCGGCAGGCTTGGTGTAGTCACGCTTTCCCTGCAGGTCCATCTCGTACAGCGCGTTCTTGCGTTCGCTGCGGTTCTTGCCGCGGGCGATCGAGCTGATGATGAACAGGATGAAGCAGATGCCGAACAGTCCGGCCAGTACCATGGCGGCATAGCGCAGGATCTTGTTGGTCTGCAGAGTTACGGGCTCCAGGACCTCGATTGGCGCGGCGGTCAGCGTGACCACGGGCGCGATGGTGACCACGGGCGCCATGGTAGGCGTGGACGTGGGCCGCGTGTAGGTGATCATGATCTCGTTGGAGTCAAAGGTCACGGTATTGTCCAGTTCATCACGCACGCTGGCGGTGAAGCGATACTTGCCGGCCTGAGACAGAGAGTAATCACGCGTCACGGTATAGCTTTCACCGGGAGCGAGGGAGCTGATGGTGTAGATCTGCACATCGCCGTGCAGCAGACGGATGTTCTTGGCTTCCTTGGCGGCGTTGTTGGTCACAGTGACAGAGAAGCGGACATCGGCAGGGATGGAAGAAACGACGGTGGTCGGCGTTTCGGCAGTGACGCTCAGCATCATGACCTGGGTGGGATCGTATACGCTGACCTTGATCTCATTGCTGGTCACGGTGTTTGTGGTACCGGTATTGTCGGGGAGGGTAATGGTATACTTGAAAGTCTTGCTCTCGGTCAGAGTGAACTGCTTTTCGCGTACCAGTGTCTCGCCCGGGCCTAGGGTCAGGTTGGTGAAGATCTCACCGAAGGAAGCGTCCGTTGCGCTGATGTTGGAGTAAGTGATATTGCCCTTGTTCTCGATGGTCAGGGTCAGGGTAACGGTCTCACCGGTAGTAATGGCTGTCTTGTCAGCTTTCAGGACATCGTTGAGTACGAGTCCGGGGGCAGCCTTGGGAATGGTGACGGCAGGCATATCCGTGCTGAAGGATTCCTCGCCGGCCTTGTAGGTGATCTTGCCTTCGCTGGTCACATTGTTGTTGCCCATGGACGCGGTGAAGACGATGCTGGTCCTCTCGCCCGGCTGCAGGCTTGCAACAGTCTGAGCGGTGCCGGAAATGGAGGAGTTCTCACGGATGCGGATGTTCTTGATCTCGACGTTGCCGGCATTGTACAGCTCATACTGTACGGTGACCGTCTTGCCGCTGCGTACGACCTCGGGGTCGATGGTGCGGTTGACCGTCAGTTCCACATTGGTGCCTGCGAAGACGATGTCCGCGGTCTGGGCAAGCTGCTTCACGGTAACGCTGCCGGATTCATCCACGCTGTTGTAGCTGAGAATATAGGTCAGCTTGCCGGCATTCAGCTGCGCCTGGGTCACATTATATGTATGCTGGGCCGTGACGAATTCGCCCTGCCTGAGCAGTGCCTGTCCGCCGTCGCCGAAAGCGGTGACGATCTGTCCGTCCGGGTCATACAGAAGCACGGGCTCGCTCATGTCGGGTCCGTTGTTGACAACGCGGATGGATACGGTCACCGGTCCGGGTGCGGTCAGTTCGGCAGGCTCCACCGACAGGGTGATGCCAATAGGATCATCTGCCAGCGCGGGCAAAGCAAACAACAGCACAGCTGCCAGTACGGCAAGTACCAGCACCCAGTGTTTTCTGATCATGTGGGCAAAGAACACGCCCAACCCCCCTTCCTGATATGCGCAAATGCGCATGGAACGGCATTTTTTCAAACTACATTGTACTGAATCCTATGCCGTCTGTCAATAGAAGGGCATGCTTTTTCGCCTGAAGCGGGGTAAATTTACATGTTTTTGACAGTTGTGGGAGAGAAAAAAGCCGTTCCGGACAAATAATCCGGAACGGCGGCGGTAGATCAGGATCAGAATACAAGATCCTGGCGGCAGAATATATCGATCAGTTTCAGGGCGGCTTCGGCATCATCCTTGGCCAGCAGGCACGACTGTGCATGCGGATAGCGCGTCACTACGGCTATGGCTCCGGTGCGCACACCTGTGCCCGCGAGATTGATGGCGCTCGCATCGGTGCCGCCGCGGTCAATGACATCACGCTGGTAGGGGATGCTGTTTTCCTCGCAGCAGCGCAGAAGCGTATCCACGACATATTCATCTGGCATGGAGGACGGGTCGCCGAAAGCAATGGCAACTCCGCTGCCCACGGTATTGGAACCGACCAGGTCTCCCGGATACGCGTGATCGGGTGTGATATCGATGGAGAGCCCCACATCGGGCAGGATGCGCTGGGCCGCAGCCGCTGCGCCGCGGCATCCGATCTCCTCCTGTGTGGAGAACACATAATATACATCGTTGGGAAGGTCACCGGCATTGTTTTTAAGCGATTCCAGCAGCAGCAGGCAGCCGATGCGGTCATCCAGGGACTTTGCAACAATGCGCCCTTCGGGAAGCTCGTGGTATGCGCCGACGAAACCGCACATGTCACCGACCTTTACGTATTTCTCTGCCTGTTCCTTTGTGGTGCAGCCGATATCGATATAAAGCTTGGAAATATCGTTGTGCGCTTCCTCGACCTGCCCGACACAGCCGACAACGCCAACTGTTCCGTTGCGGAAGCGTACCTTGTCATTATAAAGGGATGTAGCCCATACCCAGCCTACACGGCGCAGACGGACCTTGCCGTCTCCGTCGATCTTGGTGACCTGCATGCCGACTTCATCCATGTGCGCTGCCAGCATGATGCGCTTGCCGCCGCCCTTTCCGCGCTTCAGCACGATCAGGTTATGCAGCGCGTCCTCAGTGATTTCATCTGCATATGGAGCCGCTTCACGGCGTACGATCTGCAGGACTTCGTTTTCACGGCCTGATACGCCCCAGGCCTGAGTCAGTTCTTTCAAAAGATCCCAGTTCATGGAATACCTCCCCGCTTCATGATACAAACGATAACGCAATTATATGCAATCGAAGCGCGGAACTGCAATAGAAGAACGGAAAAAGAGCAGAACGGGTAGGGCTTGCCTGACAATAGAAAACCCGATATAATTTCAGGTAAAGATGACGCGGGGAGGGAGACTGCAGATGGAAGATTTTCAGCAGGATCATACGACTCCTGCTGCGGGGGAGACGATTCCCGTATCCCGCTTTCTCGCCCGCCTTGACAGCTGCTTTGGAAGAAATGATATGTCGGGAGCGCGCGAATGCCTGCAGTTCTGGGAGGCAGAAGCCCGCAGAATGAACGACCGGCGCGGCCTGCTGACGGTCCTGAACGAGGCTGTGGGTTTTTACCGCCGCACGCAGAAGAAAGGCAAGGCACTTTCTGCATTAAAAGAGTGTCAGGAGCTGCTGAATGAATTGGGGCAGGCCGATACACTCTCGGGCGCGACGGTGACCATAAACGCGGCAACGACCCTGTCCTTCTTTGGCCGGCCTGAGGAGAGCCTGCCGCTGTATGCGC
>JAFZPO010000173.1 GCA_017550305.1 Clostridia bacterium | reverse complement strand
TATTGGGCCAACACCGACGGCAATGACCAGTACACGCGCAACAGCCGCGTCAAACAGATGACCGTCTGGTACAGGTATGCCGGCAGTGACAAGTGGCAGAAAGGAAAAGATGTCTCTTTGAAAGATGACAAGACACGTACTGACTGGAAAGTGATCCATCTCAACGGCCGTGATGATATTACCGGCATTCAGCTGCAGATCACGGATATCTACAAAGGATCCAAATTCCCCAATGACGTGTGCATCTCCGAGATCATGTTCGTACAGTCCGCACAATAAACATAAAAAGGGGCATACTGCCCCCGTGGTAAAGCGACGCCCCGCCGGCCGGCGGGGCATCGTTTATTCAGTTCACGCGCATGATGTTGATCATCTCATCATACTGTGTTGTTTTTTCTATCTCGCCTTCAGCGGACAGGGCAAAATGCAGCAATCCCTGGCAGCCCGTGCTCGCATAATCCACACCGCGGCGGCGCAGTTCTTCTATCAGGCGAATACAGCCATTATCATTTGAACAGGAGAAAGCCGCCCGCGGCTGCACAGCATCCAGCCAGGCATTTTCGTTGGATGTATAGCCGCCGTGATGGTTGGTCTTCATCAGATCGGCACGCAGTTCGCTGCCGCAGCGTTCAACAGCTCTCTTTTCATGCTGTTCGAACAGATCCCCGCAGGTAAGGAAGATACCTTTCCCAACCGTAATCCGCAGGAGCATGGACTGGCCGTTGCGGATCTTTCCTATATTGGCATCGCCCTTAAGCTCTTCCTCGTTTGGACCAAGGATATCTGCTTTCGTGCCATCGATCTCAAAACTGCGTCCTGCGCGCACGGCACCATCCGTTTCAGCGCCACGCTCCCGCAGCATTTCAACCATCATCGGTATTTCATCGCCATGCTTCTGGCCTGTCCACCACAAATGCCGTACTTCACCGCCGCGCTTCCATATATGTTTGATCAGCAGCGGTCCGCCGGCCACATGATCGGGACAGGTATGCGAAAACACCAGATAATCCAGATTGCTCACGCCTGCGGCATCCAGAAAGCTTTCCGTCCGCAAATGGCAGTCATCACGCCCGGCATCGATCACCATCGTGCTTCCATGCGGGAAAATGAGCAGCATCAGATCGCCATATTTGAAATAGCTTCCGGGGATCATCAGTTCCGGCACAAACACATGCAGGCGGCCGTCACCGCCGCTTTCAAGCAGTGCACGTGCCTGGGCATAGATCTGCGGAGAGCGGTCCGTACGCGAGGCCCGAACTGCTGCCTCCCCCGGCAGTGCAAAACGCTTGCGTGCTGTAAGTACAGTATTGTTTTTGACCGGACTGATCTCAACCTGTTCCCATTCAGATGGCGTACCAGCAAAGAAGATCTCTTCCAGCGGGCACCCTTCAAAAGCTTTCAGTTCAATATAGCGCAGCGACCGGGGAAGATGCAGACGTCTGAGGCTGCTGCAGTACTGGAAGGCTTTGGGCTCGATGATCTCCACGCCTTCGGGTACGACAATTTCAGTATATTCCGTTTTCGTATAGGCCTGTACCGGTATCGTTCGCGCTGCGGGAACCGTCAGGATACTGTTTTCCATCGTCCAGACCCTTTCCTTATTTGTCGACCAGTTCCGCCTTCAGCGCAGCCATGCTGTCAAACTGCCACGGAGTTGGCGCGTCGCCCTCGCAGAAATTCTCCGGATCAAACAGTGCTCCATTCATGCCGGCGTTCAGCCCTGCCTCCACGTCCAGCACACGGTCCCCTACCATCACGCAGGTCGCAGGATTCAGATTATGCTTTTCGATCAGGTACAGCAGCGCATCCGGCGCAGGCTTGCGCGGGAATGCATTGTCCTTGGTAATAAAATCGGTAAAATATTGCCTGAGTCCATAAAACTCCAGCGCTTCAATGCTGCGCTTGTCACGATGGGAATACAGATAGTTGCGTCCGCCGTTCGCACATATGGCAGCCAGGGCTTCTGCTGTTCCCGGATAGGGGCGCATGGTTTCCATTGTTTCCTCTTCATCCGCATAATGCGCACGCAGGGCAAGAAGCTCATTCGCCGATACATGATAACGCGCTTCCAGCTGCTGTGCTGCCCAGCCCAGTGAATGCTTGCTCATCCAGCGCAGTTCTTCCCAGCTGATATCTATGCCCTTATCGCGCACGGCTCGCATATAGGAGCGGCATACCGCATCATAAGTATCAAAAAGCGTACCGTCGTAATCCCAGACGAAATCAGTGAAACGCAAGCCTTCCGCCTCCTTTGTTCTTTTTCGCAAGTGTACCACAGAACAGTCCAAAAAACAACGCGAACGCAAAATTGCGATTTTAAGCAAAATACCGAAAAATTCTTAGTTTATTCACAATTTTCGGCCAAAAACGGTTGTAAATTCGATAATATGGGTATATAATCAAATTCGGCTGCGGAGAGCGCTCCGCTGCATCCAAATGTTTCCCGATATTTAACGATAAAGGAGAAATGAAGCATGAAGAAGACCATCGAAGACGTATCCGTACAGGGCAAGAAGGTTCTTGTGCGCGTTGACTTCAACGTGCCCATGGACAAAGAGACTGGTACCAAGATCACTGATGAAAACCGCATTCTGGGCGCCCTGCCCACCATCAAATACCTGGTGAAGAATGGTGCTGCCGTTATCCTGTGCAGCCACATGGGCAAGCCGCACAATGTGTTCAATGAGAAGCTGAAGCTGAACAAGAAAGAGATCGCGAAGATCGAAGCGCTGCCTGCCGAAGAACAGGAAGCCGCTACTGCCGCCGCTCTGGAAAAGGCCAAGAAGGACGTGAAGAAGCTGTCCCTGGCTCCCGTTGCCAAGCGTCTGGGCGAGCTGCTGGGCCAGGAAGTCATCATGGCCAAGGACGTTATCGGTCCCGATGCACAGGCCAAGGCTGCCGCGCTGAAGCCCGGTGAGGTCATGGTTCTGGAGAACCTGCGCTTCCATGCCGAGGAAGAAAAGAACGATCCCGCTTTCGCCAAGGCACTGGCCAGCTATGCTGATCTGTATGTCAACGATGCGTTCGGTACTGCTCACCGCGCTCATGCTTCCACTGCCGGTGTTGCTGACTATCTGCCCGCCGTCAGCGGCTATCTGATTGAGAAGGAACTCAAGTTCATGGGCGGCGCTCTGGAGAACCCGCAGCGTCCCTTCGTCGCCATTCTGGGCGGCGCCAAAGTCAGCAGCAAGATCGGCGTCATCATGAACCTGATCGACAAGGTCGACGCCCTGATCATCGGCGGCGGTATGGCCTATACCTTCGCCAAGGCTCTGGGCGGCAACGTCGGCAACAGCCTGCTTGAGGAAGACAAGATCGATCTGGCCAAGGAAATGATGGAAAAGGCCAAGGCCAAGGGCGTCAAGTTCCTGCTGCCCATCGACACCGTGGCTGCCGACAGCTTCTCCAATGATGCCAACACCCAGATCGTTCCCACCGGCGAGATCCCGGATGGCTGGGAAGGCGTGGACATCGGCCCCGAGACCCAGAAGGTATTTGCTGAGACCATCAAGAACGCCAAGACCGTCGTATGGAACGGCCCCATGGGCGTGTTCGAATTCCCCAACTTCGCCAAGGGCACTGTGGCTGTGGCTCAGGCTCTGGCCGAAGCTGACTGCATCTCCATCGTCGGCGGCGGCGACAGTGCTGCTGCTGTGACTCAGCTGGGCTTCGCTGACAAGATCAGCCACATCTCCACCGGCGGCGGCGCCAGCCTCGAGTTCCTCGAAGGCAAGGTCCTGCCTGGTGTTGCGGCTCTGAACGACAAGTAATCGTTTCCATTCCGCGATACGTGGAAAAACGATCCCTGCAAATGATAATCGGGGGCCCATCCGGCCCCCGATACCCCTGCACTGAACAAGAATGATCCGCTTTTGAAAGGAGCTGTATATATTATGCGTACCCCCATTATTGCCGGTAACTGGAAAATGAACAAGACCCCCGCCGAAGCGACCGAACTGATCCAGGCCCTTAAGCCCCTGGTGAAGGAAGCCAAGTGCACCGTCGTGGTGTGCGTGCCCGCTCTGTGCGTGCATGCGGCCAAGCAGGCTGTGCGCGGCAGCAAGATCAAGGTCGGCGTTCAGAATATGCACTGGGAGCCCAAGGGCGCCTATACCGGCGAGCTTTCCGCCGATATGCTCAAGGCCTGCGGCGTAGAGTAT
>JAFZPO010000172.1 GCA_017550305.1 Clostridia bacterium | reverse complement strand
GGCGGCAATCTTCTCGCGGCTGAAAACAGGGGAAAGGAGCTGCCCGGCAGCATCCCGGTTCCCTGCCGCATTCCCACGCGCCCAGAGCAGGATGCACTGTGTGCTCAGCAGCAGGCAGCAGGCCGCTGCATATACGGACAGGAATATCTTGTACAGATTCCATGCACTGTGCTTTTTCACAGAGCCTGCCTCCTTTGCATTTCTTCTGTCCCGGTCGTTCCGTGATGACAGACAGATTATACCACAGGAGCACAAAAACATGAACAGTACCTTTATCGAAACAAACGGTGTCCTGAACTGTTTTCAAAAAAACAGCCGTCCGAAGACAGCTGCTTATGAAGATTTCGCGGTGAGCCGTACAGATGATGCTTATTCCTCGGTTTTCAGTGCGGCGACCATGTCGGTATGACGGTTTTTGCGTGCGACCATCAACCCGACGACCAGGGATACACCGAAAGTCAGCAGGACACTGACCAGCCAGGTAGCCCAGCCCAGAGTCAGTTTGAGCTCATATTCGGCCGCAAGGGCAATCAGAAGATACTGCAGTACCGCCTACGATGAATCCCAGGTTCTCCAGATGCTTTTTCACTTCCGGGCTTCCGCCGATCTTTCGGATAACAGATTCTTCACCCGGGTTCGCATAGCTCAACGGATCATTCCGCTCCTCCCATCCGATGAAGCATAGTCATCAATTCGATTGTTAGAAATCGCTAACACCATGGATTGTAATTAGACACATCTAACTTGTCAAGCGGTTCTATAAAGTATTTTAATATTTCCAGAAACATAAAAACGTTTCCGCAGCTGACTGCGGAAACGATGTGTGAAGATATGAACCGGGAAATAGAAGAAAAAACCGGACAGCAGCTTAGCTTTGCCTGAGCTGGTTTGCGATTGCGGCAAATGATTCCTCGGAAAGATCGTGCTCGATCTTGCAGGCGTCTTCCCGGGCGATATCTTCGGGTACTCCAAGCTGGACAAGGTACTTTGTCAGCACCTGATGACGGTCATAAATCTTTCTCGCAATAGCATATCCTTTATCCGTCAGGGAGATCAGGTTATCTGCACCCATAGTGATATAGCCGTTCTCTCTCAGCTTCTTCATGGCGACGCTGACGGACGGCTTGGTAACGTTCAGCCCGATGGCGACATCGGTGGAACGTGCGTGTCCTTTCTTTTCCAGCAGCATGAGGATCTGTTCCAGATAGTCTTCTGCTGATTCGTAAATGTTCATAAAGTATCCTTTCAAATATCTGCTATTAGAATTATTAATCAGTTCTGAAAAAAGGAAGTTGACTGTTCCTTGCCTTATTCTATCATATCTGACAAGTTTTGTATACCGTTCTCCTTCAGAACAACAACTTGAAAACAAAAACCCGCCGGAGGCGGGTCAGCGAGTATTCAGATCAGTCCATGTTTTGGAATGCTTCATTGATCAGGTCTGTCTGCGACGAGATATCCTGAACGTTCCATGCGCGGAGACGCCATTTTCCATTATCATCCAGCTGATAAACGATCGTACCGCAGTTGCTGATGATGACCGGCAGCTTCAGCGGATCGACGCCGGAGATGACCCCGTACAGACCGCGCATGATCATTCCGTGACTGACTGCCGCAACGCTGCGCACTTCAGGCGGCAGCTGTTCCATTTCGTTAAGGAAAGCGCGTGCCCTGGCGTGCAGGTCTTCCATGTTCTCGCCGTTGAAGGAACTGAAATCCATCATTCTGCGGGCATAGCGGTAACGTTCTTCGTACAGCTCTTCGCATTCGGTGAATTTCTTGCCTGCGCATTCACCGCTGTTCAGTTCCCTTAGCAATGGAGTGTATATGCAGTCTTCCCGCGGCCCGAAGATATGGGCGAAGGTTTCGCGCGTACGCTGGATATCGCTGCAGTAGTAACGGTCAAAGGGAAGATTCCTGCAGTAACTGCCTGCGCGCTCCGCCTGAGCGATCCCCTTTTCTGTCAGGGGATAATTCAGCCAGCCTGTATGCCGGTTCTCCACGTTGCAGGTAGTTTCACCATGGCGGATGACAAACAGGTAAAGCATCAGAATACCTCAAAGTTGAAGATGTGAGCGACCGAGCTGCCGTAGTCTTCACATTTCCGCTCACTCTGGTAGGTAGACAGCGGGATGAACCGGACGGCTTTCGCAGTGATATCCAGCGGCTCCTTGATGAAGCGCTGGTGGTTGTCGAAGGTCTCGTATACTGTCTTCCATTCGCCGTTCCCGTCCTGCGCCTCGATCTTATAGCGCTTGATCATGCACAGCGGGAATCCGAATGTGGTCTGGTTGTTGCTGTAGGGATAGAAGAGGACGGTGGAAGTGTTCAGACCATTCGGGTTGCCTTCGATGAATTCGCGGTTGAGGTCACTGTCCACGACCAGGCGGAACCCGTTCACATGCGTGGGTTCATCAAAGGTATAGGTGATGGCCTTGTTGGTCTTTCCGAAGTAGCCGTTGTCCTTGCCCCAGATGCGGCGGTCCAGGCCGTTGATGATATCCGAGCAATCGCCGTAATCGCAGGTAAGCTTTGCCTTGAGCGACAGGGGCGAGATCTTGCGGCGCAGGCCGGGCAGGAAGCAGTCATCTTCCATGAGCAGATCCTGGATCTCTCTGATCTTCTGCAGACCGACTTCGCGCGGGGTCAGACCGTTACGAACGGCGACGGCAGCTGCGGTGCCGGCGGCCTGGCCGACCGTACCGCATGTGCCCATCACGCGCGAAGAACTGAAAGCCACATGCGAGGCACTGATATTGCGTCCGGCAAACATCAGGTTCTCGATGTTGACGGAATACAGACAGCGGTAGGGAATGGGGTAGGGCTCGCTCAGACGGCGTTTCTGCAGATGTGCGCCGCCTTTGGCGTTCATACGGAAGCCGCCGGGCAGGTGGTTGTCGATCTGCCAGCCGCCGTAGGCAACGGTATCTTCAAAGGGTGTGCAGGCTTCCACATCCTGCTGCTTCAGAACGTAGTCGCCCATATAGCGGCGGCTTTCACGCTTACCGGGCAGGAAGCCGACCCATTCGAGCGTCCAGTTCTCGGCACCGTGGTCACCGTGGTTCTTGATGTGGTCCCACACGCCGAACGCGATCTTCAGCAATTCGTCGCGCACTTCTTCCGTGTCCCCGATACTGTCCTGCATGCCGCCCAGCTCTATCCAGTAGAAGTTCGTGTTGATGGCATACAGGTCGTG
>JAFZPO010000171.1 GCA_017550305.1 Clostridia bacterium | reverse complement strand
CGTTAAAGCCGACAATACCACACATATACGTTTCCTCCGTTCAACATCAATCAGTTGTAGTCCTACAGTATCCTATTATACTGCATACTGTGTCCAGTATACCCTAAACGCTTGTGAATTTCAACCATTTATTCGTTTAATCAGATGCGGTATTAGCCTGTTTATTATGCCATTCTAGGCCATAGTATGAAGATTTTCTTTCCTTTTCATATAAACTATGATAAAATAACTAAGATTTGCATGAAAGGGGGCGTGCGTGATGGACCAACAGCTGATCGTACGTATCACGCAAGCGTTTGATGCGCTGCAAAGCCGCATTTCCCTGCTGGATGAAAGCGGTCTGGTGCTCGTTCCGTACGGCGACACCGTACTTACAGTGCCTGATCTTTCAAATGAAACAGAAATCGTCGCATCGCAGGGAGCACTCTTTCTGGCTGTCCCGGGGCAGAAGTATTCCGTCGTGGTCCCCGAAGGCACGCCGGAAGACGTACTGCGCCTTGCCGTACAGCTGGTCCAGGCACTGCTCCAGTCCGAGGATGCAAGCGGCGGCGTAACCGGCGCCTATCAGCGCCTGCTTCAGAACGAGCTGAGTGCTGCTGAAGTGGATGCTGCCGTCAGTGAGTATCATATTCCATCTGAGCTACCCCGCTGTGTGCTGCTGCTGCACATGGTGCAGGTCCAAGGCCGCAGCGCGATCGAGATCCTGTCCGAGGTCATTCCCCTCTCTGTCAATGATGTGCTGGTCGCCATGGATAACCACAATGCCGCACTGATCAAATGCACTTCCGGCATTGAGGATATCGAAGACCTGCATCAGTTGGCCGGCGCGCTGCAGGAGACTGTGCTCAGCGAAGCAGGCCTGCCGCTCATGATCGGTATCGGGGAGTTTGCACATACTGTCAGCGAACTGCACCAGAGTTACCGTCAGGCACGCCGCGCGATGGAGATCGGCCGGATCTTCCGTCAGGAGGAGAGCATCCATATCTACTCTTCCCTTCTGCTCGAGCGTTTCCTCGCCGACATTTCGCCTGAGACCGCCGCACATTATCACGGTCTGCTGTTCAACCGCCGTACCGCGCGCTTGTTCAGCGAGGAGATTCTGCATACGATCGAGACTTTCTTCCGCAAGGATCTGAATCTGTCAGACACCGCGCGTCAGCTGTACATCCACCGCAATACGCTCGTGTACCGTCTTGACAAGGTACAGCGCATGACCGGTCTGGATCTCCGCCGTTTTGATGACGCCGTGACTTTCAAAATGCTGCTCGAAATGAAGAAGTGTGCAGCCAACAAGACCAAGATCACCCTGTAATCGCCAAGGAGGCACCATGAAAAAACATTTTATTCCCCTTCTTCTTGCTATCATTCTCTGCGCCGGATGCCTGGTATTCAGCACCGCTCAGGGTTCCTCGCTCCGCCGCGGCACCGTGACCATCTCCCGGGATGAATACGAGCGCCTGCAGCAGTATGCCAAGCTGGATGAAGTCATGCAGTACATCGAGGCGTACTACTACAAAGAGCCGGACAAGGATGCCATGCTGGATTATGCCATCCAGGGCATGCTGGCCGCCCTTGATGATGCCTATACGTTCTATTACGACGAAGAGAACTGGTCCGCTCTCTGGGAGGATGAAGAAGGTGAGTATACCGGTATCGGCATCATGCTGCTGGGCAGCTATACCGATTACTCTGTAACGATCACCCGTGTCTTCCGTGATACTCCGGCCCAGGCCGCCGGCCTTCGCAAGGGCGACCTGCTGGTCCGCGTAGAGGATATCGAGGTCAATGTTGAGACCATGCAGGCTGCTGTCAACGTAATGCGCGGCGAAGTCGGCGGTACCGTGGAGATCGAAGTCTACCGCGGCGGCGAATACCTGACCTTCAACATCACACGTGCACCGATCCACACCAATTATGTGGATTACGCCATGCTTGACAACAATGTAGGATATGTCATCCTGTACCAGTTCACCACGGAAGCCCTGAGCACAGACTTTATCAATGCGGTAGAAACACTGGAAGCCCAGGGTGCAACCAGCCTGATCCTCGACCTGCGCGACAATCCCGGCGGATGGGTCAACGATGCCGTCCTTGTCTGTGACCGGTTCCTCGACCATAAGATGGTATTCTTCTCCAAGGCACGCTTCACCAAGGACACAGACCCGCAGTACACCAAGGCCGGCGCGGATGATATCCCGCTGGTAGTTCTGGTGAACGGGAGCAGCGCTTCTTCCAGCGAGATCGTCTCAGGCGCACTGCAGGATCATGGCCGTGCCGTGATCGTCGGCACCCAGACCTTCGGCAAGGGTGTAATGCAGCAGGTCGTCGGGCTTGGCGATGACACGACCGGAATGCAGTTCACCTACTGTGAATACTTCAGGCCCAGCGGGGAGACCGTCCATGGTGTCGGCATCACTCCGGATATCATCGTGGAAATGCCTGAAGATATTCAGTATTCTTCTTTCGAAGTCGGAGACATGAGCGACCCGCAGCTGTCCGCTGCATGGGAAGAAGCCGTAAAACTGGCCGCACAATAAAAACCTTACGGGCAGGTAATCTGCCCGTTTTCTTCATGGAGGATTCATGCATCTTTCCCGCTCCGTCGATATGACCGAGGGCCCGATTGCCCGCCACCTGATCAACTTTGCCGCGCCGATGCTGATCGGCCTGGTCTTTCAGCAGTTGTACAACACGGTGGACACGATCGTCGTGGGCAATTTCGTCAGTTCCCAGGCCCTTGCCGCAGTCGGTGTCAGCGGTCCTCTGATCAGCACGCTGCTCGGATTTTTCAACGGTTTCTCCGTCGGTGCAACGGTCGTTATCGCGCGCTGTTTCGGGGCACGCGACCATAAGGGCGTACAGAATGCCGTGCATACCACGATCCTGGTCACGCTGCTCATGGCCATCGTGTTCACCGTCGCAGGCACTGCGCTCGCGCCTGCGCTGCTGCACCTGATGCGCGCGCCGGATGACATGTTCGAGGAAGCGTCCATCTATTTCCGCATCTACTTCGAGGGCGTGACCGGCCTGATGCTCTACAACATGGGTGCCGGTATCCTGCGCGCAGTCGGTGATTCGAAGCGTCCGCTGTATTTCCTGATCTTTTCCGCGATCGTCAATACTGCCGGAGACCTTCTCTTCGTACTGGTCTTTCATATGGGCGTCGCAGGTGTTGCCTATGCGACCATCCTCGCGCAGGCGCTTTCAGCCGTTCTCGTACTGATCACGCTCATCCGCTCGCATGGCGATTACCATCTGGATCTGCGCCGTCTGCGCATCGATCTGCCTACCCTGAAAAGGATTGTCGGCATCGGCCTGCCCACTGCCCTGCAAGGCGCGCTCACATCGCTTTCCAATGTGTTCGTGCATTCCTACATCAATGTTTTCGGCACCGCCTGTGCCGCAGGCTGGTCAGTGTACGGAAAGCTCGATCAGTTCGCACTGCTTCCGCAGCAGGCGATCAGCATGGCAAGCGCGACCTTTGTCAGTCAGAACCTGGGTGCGAACGATATCACGCGCGCCAAGCGCGGCATCCGTACCGCGCTGCTCATCGGCATGAGCTGTACAGCCGTGCTCATGACGCCGCTGCTGCTGTTCGCACGCCCGCTGCTGACCCTGTTCAATCAGGACCCGGATGTTCTCTATTACGGTGTGATGTTCGTCCAGTTCATCTCCCCCTTCTATCTCTTCGCCTGCGTCAACGATATCATCGGCGGCGCGCTGCGCGGAGCGGGCGAAGCCATGGCCGCAATGATCTGCATGCTCTCCACCTTCGTTGTGTCGCGGCAGATCTACCTCTTCTTCATTTCACGTGCCACGGACAGTCCGCTGCTTATCGGGCTCGGTTATCCGCTCGGATGGATTCTGTGCTGCATCTCCCTGCTTTTCTGCTACCGCCTGATTCCCTGGGAACAGAAGCAGGCGCAAAGGCAGATGGGTACGGCCAAATCAGCATAATGCTTTTCAAGCCCACGTTCCCATGCTATAATTATTAGGTTATTTTGTTCTTTTGAAAGGAGTCACAATTTGGGAACCGCCAAATTTGCCGTTTTTGTTGATCTGGAGAACTGCGGAGCGAAAGTCGACACGCTCAGCAATATCCTTGAAAAGGTCAAGATCCGCGGGGATATCCTGCTGGGCAAGGTCTACGGCTATTCCGACCGCTTCAGCGATCTCAAGGAAATCCTGCTTTCCAATACTTTTACCGTCGTTCCATCTCTTCGCTACGGTGCTGCGCAGAAGAACAACGCAGACATCATGCTGGTGATCGACGCCCTGACTACCGCCTATTCCAATCCGCTGATCGACAGCTTCTGCATCGTGTCCGGTGACAGCGATTATGTGCCGCTGGTCGGTACACTGAAGAGCCTGGGCAAGTTTGTGCTGGGCATCAGCCGTAGCGAAGTAGCCAGCAGTATTTTCATCAATGCGTGCAATGAGTTCCAGTTTCTCGAAACAGTCGGCGTATCCCCCCGCCGTCCCGTACGCACCAAAAACCGCCGCAGCGTACTCGAGACCGAGCCAGATGATGAAGACGCGTTGTGTAAGCTGATCGAGGGCATCCTCAGCGAGGCAGAGGAAGATGAGATGTATGCCAGTGAGCTGAAGGGCGTACTGCTCCGCCTGCGTCCGCAGTTCAATGAGAAGACCTACGGCTGCGGTACATTCGGCAAGCTGCTCAGCAAGCTGAGTTCCAAGTATGGGACCTTCCGCATGCGCAATGACAGCTATAATGTCATGGTCTCCCTGATACCCGATCAGAACGGCAGCACTCAGCCTGAGAGTGCGCCTCTGACCAGCGAGAACTGGCAGACCGCCTTTGCTGCCCAGCTGCAGCGCTATAAGGATGACGGTTTCGAGCGCATCAACCCTTCCATCCTCAAGGCGGATATTACCAGCGCCTATCCCGATTTCAGTGAAAAGAGCATCGGCTTCCGCCGTTTTTCGGATATACTCAAGCAGTTGGAAAAGGACGGATACCTGAAGCTTGAAATGGATTCCCAGCGCAATATGCTTGTAAAAATGCTCTAATTCTTAAGGAGGAATTAACCATGGATGTAACAAAGGAAATGTCGATCCGCGAAGTGCTTATGAAGGACCCCGGTACCGCCCGTATCTTCATGGAGTTCGGTATGCACTGCCTGGGCTGCCCGCATGCCACCGCTGAAAGTCTGGAAGATGCGTGCTTTGCGCACGGCACCAACGTCGACGAGCTGGTCCATCAGTTGAACGAGTTCCTGGCTGAAAAGCAGGCCTGACACATGCCTTCCGTTTCCCCTGCAGCCGTGCGCCACGCACTGCCGCAGGAATGGTCACAGATCGAATCAATGGTGCGCCTCGGCTTTGGTGATGACGAGCCCTTTTTGCGCGCCTATTTCGATCATATCTGGCAGAAATACCCGACGCTCGTCTCGACACAGGATGATCAGCCTGCTGCCATGACGATCCTGCTCCCCTGCCGCATTCTGCCGCAGGATAAGGAAGCAGCGTATGTGTATGCGCTGACCACGCATCCCGACCATCGCGGCAGAGGGCATGCACAGGCACTCCTGCAGGCAGCGCATCAGCGCTGCAGGCGGCTGTTCCTGCACGCCGCCAGTCCATCCCTGCACGTATTCTACTCAAGGCTTGGCTGGAAGGACTGCCTGTGGACACGGAAGACCGTGCTCCCTGCGGAACAGGGTCCTGTACCGCAGGAGATCCCTGTGGAACAGGCCATGGAATTGCGCACCAGACTGCTGTATGATACGCCGCGTCTGGACTGGCCGCTCCCGCTTCAGCACTTCTTCGGGGAGCAGATCGGCAAAAACAGTGCCTGTTATTCTGACGGCAGCTGCCTGATCACTGTCATGGACGCGCGTCACGGCACGCTGTATGTCAGCGAACTGCTTGGCCCGGATGCTGTCAAGTCCGCACAGGGTTTAGCCTGCACTTTAGGCTGTTCACAGCTGCAGTATCTGTCTCCGTGTGCGCCTGAAGCACCTGATGCTTATCCGCACTTCCAGTATTTCGGAGCGGCTTTCCCCGAGCAGGCTGCCTGGCAATACGATCTCAACTGAAAGGCTTCTTATGTCTGTTTTTTCGCCTGTCGATGCGAAAGCGATCCCCCTGCTGAAGCGCTGCTTCCAGGACCAGCCGTTCCGCAGCTGCGATTATACTGCCTGCGTCACGTTTATGTGGCGCGATTATTTTCGCACGGAATACGCTGTGGATGGAAACGCTGTCTGGCTGCGGATGCGCTATCCTGACGGCAAGATGTATTACCAGTTGCCCTTCAGCGATCAGCCTCTGATCATTCCCGATTGGATCCTGCCCGAAAGCAGTGAGCCGCTGCGCTTCTCCGCTATACCAGAAGAAATGCTTCCTGCAATAATGGCGCATTTCCCGGACGCTATCGTAACGGACGAAAGGCAATGGGCTGATTATCTGTATCCGCGCGAGCAGCTTGCAACCTATGCCGGCCGCAAGCTGGCCGGGCAGCGCAACCATGTAAACCGTTTTGTGAAAACATATGGGAGCTGGCGCTATGAACCGCTCAGTCCGGAAACGGTTCCCCATATGCGTAATTTCCTTCTCTCGCACTGGGAGGAACTGCTCAAGGACGGGCCTTCCGCACGAGCTGAGTACAGCTATGCGATCGATCTGCTGCGGCATGCGGAAGCCCTGGAATGCACCGGCGGCCTGCTGTGCCTGCCCGACGGCGAAGCCGTAGGCCTCTGTATAGGCACGACAGTCGGTGACACCTATTATGAGCATGTGGAAAAAGCGCTGCGTTCGGTACCCGGCGCCAGCCAGCTGCTGTGCCGCGAATGCGCCGTGCATGCGCCGGAAGGAGTACGTTTCATTAACCGTGAAGACGATGTGGGTGATCCCGGGCTGCGCACAGCCAAGCTGGCTCTGCATCCCTGCACCCTGATTGCCAAATATACTGTAACTGTAGTATAAGGAGAAACTGCCATGAAACGCATCGTGCTTACCGGCGGCGGTACCGCCGGACATGTTACCCCGCATCTGGCACTGCTGCCCCATCTGCTGGCCGCCGGATATGATGTCCATTATATCGGCACAGAAAACGGCATCGAGCATGGCATGATTGCTGCGCTGGACGGCGTGACTTATCACAGCGTGAAGTCAGGCAAACTGCGCCGTTATTTCGACTGGCAGAACTTCACGGATCCTTTCCGTGTCATTGCCGGTGCATTCCAGAGCGCTCATCTGATGCGCAAGCTCAAGCCCGATGTCTGTTTCTCCAAAGGCGGTTTTGTTTCCGTTCCCGTGGTATTCGGTGCCTGGCTCAACCATGTTCCGACCCTGTGCCACGAAAGCGATCTCACGCCAGGTCTCGCCAATAAGATCTGTGCCCGGTTTGCCAAGAAGGTCGCGACCACTTTCCCCGAGTGCGCCGAAGCACTCGGGAAAAAGGGTGTCTTTACCGGCACGCCGCTCAGGCCGCAGCTTTTCCACGGCAGCCGTGAAAAAGGGTTGGCCATGTCCGGCCTTTCCTCTGATCTGCCTGTCCTGCTCATGATGGGCGGCAGTCAGGGCGCCCAAAGCGTGAACAATGCCCTGCGCGCCGCACTGCCGCGCCTGCTCCCGCATATGCAGGTGTTCCATCTGTGCGGCAAAGGCAATATAGACGAAAGTCTCAAGAATCTGAAAGGATACTACCAGGTCGAGTTCCTTTCCGATGAGCTGCCGGATGCCCTGGCAGCTGCCGATCTCATTCTCTCACGCGCCGGCGCGAATGCGCTGTGCGAGTTTCAGGCACTGGGCAAGCCCATGCTGCTCATCCCCTATCCCAAGGGTGCCAGCCGCGGTGACCAGATCCTGAACGCCGCTTCTTTCGAAGAGCGCGGGCTCGCGCGCGTGATGGCGCAGGAAAACATGACCGCCGATTCTCTCGCAGATGCGCTGCTGCAGCTGCTGGAAGACGGTGACAGCCTGCGTGACGCACTGAAGGCAGCGCCGCCTGCGGACGGAACACAGGCCGTTCTGAAACTGATCGAGGAGATCCAGCAATGAAATGTCCATTAGCCGACAAGGGCTGCGGCGGGTGTACAGGTCTGAACACCCGCTACGGTGATCTGCTGGCACAGAAACAGGCAGCATTCCGCTGCCTGTTT
>JAFZPO010000170.1 GCA_017550305.1 Clostridia bacterium | reverse complement strand
ATTCCCTGCGGCACCATCCCTGAACGCATCGATCATAGCCCTTGTATTGCCGTCTTTCTTTCCCGCCCCGTTCAAGATCACGATCTTCTTCATTTTCGCTCATCCTCCCTGTCATCTTCGTCAGTTTCAGTCCATTTACATTTATGCATATATCTCGCTGTTGAATTAAGATATCACAGTCTCACATACTTATTTCTGCGGAAAACATCCATACAATCAGGTTTCATGTCCGCCGCGGACGACCACGCCGACGCCATCCGGGATCACAGCAACCGTTGCATTCTTTCCGGCAAGTGAATCGGCGATCTCCATGGCATCTTCCAGATTTCCAGCCCAATACATGTGCATCTTTTCGATCGTCTCACGGTTTTCTTTTCCTGTCACGAATATGCACCGTGCCTTGCGCATGACGCGTGCCAGGATCTGTGCCTGCCACTGGTCGGGCTTCGTTTCACCCGCGGGTATGCCGGCTATTGCCTTTTCAACCGCTTCGGCGTTCTCGTTATCTGCGAAATATCGGAAGAAGGCCTCGCCGCCGTGGCCGTCACCGAGCGCCGCGCACATGATGATTACACTGCCCTGTCTCACACATGCTTCCGCCGCGGTCATGCCTTTCACGGACTGTTATATGTTCTGGTCAAGCGGGTATCCGCCGTTCGATGTTATTACGATGTCGGCAGGAGTACCCTCCACGCTCGTACGGCTGATGCAGTCCATACAGCCCGCCTTATGCGCTTTCTCGACGTCTCCGGCATAGGCGGCGATGACACGCTTTTCACCATCGAGCAGCACGTTCAGGATAAACTTAAGCCCAGCCTGCCTTGCTGCGAAGACCATATCCCGGTGGATAGGATTGTCTTCAAGATTCCCGGTCGTTGCTTTCGGATCCGCGATGAACATCGCGTTATGGTTATACAGCACGGTCTTGCGGGAAGCGATCCCAGGCAGGATCGCCTTGCGCCCGCCGGAGAATCCGGCAAAGAAGTGCGGTTCGACAAAGCCTTCGGCTACGGTAAGGTCTGCCCAGTCCACGAGCGCATTGAGCCACAGCTCGCCGCCGGAGGGCAGGATGCCTTTGAAGGACATGGGATCCTCGATCGAACGGTGCACGATGAAGTTCTCACAGGATGCCAGTTCCGGGCCGAACTTCGCATTCATTTCTTCCAGCGTCGTAGCCCTATGCATGCCTGTCGCGATGAGGATCCGGATCTCCGCATCAGGCGCGCCGCTCCGGATCTCCCCGAGCAGGATGGGCAATGTCAAAGCGCTCGGTACGGGGCGCGTATGATCACTCGTGATCACAAGAATATTCTTTTTCCCGCGGGCCAATTCACACAGTCGCGACGAGCCGATGGGATGCTCAAGCGCGCTGCGCACGATCATTTCCTGATCCGGTGCCCCTGCCTCCCGGGCATGCGCAGACAATACGCAGGCGATCCGTTCTTCCGGAAGCTGAAGCATCAGGCTGCTCTTCCCGTAAGGGATAGAAAACTCGCGCATGGCATGTGTTCCTTTCATCTTCTCTGTGATTAGATTATCACAATTCGTGAAAAATCGGAAGATAAAACAGCAGATTCTCTATAGACAATCATTCAGATTTTCAGTATCCTATTGCATGGAAATTGACATTTCGCATGCACTATACTGTATGTGTGCTTTCCTACGGCTCACGCACCGCAACATCCCCATTTGAACCCGGGGATACTCTTTCCGCAGCAATCGTGAAAGGATATTAAATATGTCAGAACAATCCTCTGTCATTTGGAACTGGAGAAAATTCTTCCTGCCCAGCGTGCTTGAACTTGGCCGGTTGGACGAAATCGCGGATAAACTGGTATCCTTCGACATGGATCCCAACGGCCACTGGGCAACCGGCGAGACGGTTAGCGGATTTCAGGTCATGGTAAAGATCCCGGTCAGCGCTTCGGATTTCATGGTCTACCCCAGCTGGAATAACCTATACGGAGGCAGAATCCGTCCCGGTTACCGCAACCTGCATTATACTAATTATTATTCCTGTAGCTGCGCGACCGGAAAGAACGGCACACGCTGCCGGCATCTTGCCAATCTTCTTATCCATGCGGAAAAAATACACGGAAAGTTTGAGATGCAGGAAACCCCGGAAGAACGTGAAGCACGGCTCCGGAGAGAGCTCAAAGCAAAACTGCAGGGGAAAAAAGCGGACCCCTGGGAATTCTTCACGCCCAGAATTGGACCGCAGCCTCATGGCCTGACTTACAACCCGGATAAGATCCTGAAGAAAACCGCGTTTGAGACAAACCGGTATGAACTTGCGATTGCGGAAAAGCTGGTCGATCAGGTCAGTGCTGCAGATATTGATGTCTCGCTGTGTTTTGCACTGGGCGGAGAACAAGGCCTGGAAGCAAAAGCTACGATTGAGGGAAAGGCTGTTGCAATGGAGGTTTCTCCAAAGGCAGTAACTTCACTCACATGCAGATGCGGCGCAGCACATTTGAAAGACAAAGGTTCCTGGTACGGCAGTTATGACAAAACGCCGGACACGCTGTGCGCGCACGCCATGATTCTCTGGCTGCGTTTCCGCGAAAGAGTGATCCAGGAGAATCCGGGCGACCTGACAGATTACACAGCTGACCGTCTTCTTTCGCTTCTGTCCGGAAAAGCCGTTCAGCAGAACAATACTTCGGAAGATGCGATACAGCCGGGAAAGAATCAGGATCTGGTTCTTGTCCCGCGCATCACCCGGGATAAGGATGACAGCCTCAAACTAGCTTTCGATTTAGGGCGCCAGGGTGAACGCAGTTATGCCGTGCGCACTTTGGAAAAGCTGGTCGATACTGCGGAGGCGGAGGAGAAATACTCTCTGGGAAAGACAGCGGAAGCAGACTTTTCCAAGGAAACCTTCGAAGAAACATCCATGAAATGGTACAGGATGATCGTATCCAGAGTCCGTTCCATCCAGAAGGTCAACAATGACATATACCGGAAAAGCAACTACTGGCATAATTCCCCGGAATTGTCAGCGGGCGGTGGTATTCCTCTGGCGGAAAGCGATCTTGACATCGTTTATGACCTGGCAGAAGGCGGGACAATCCGGTACCAGTACGGCGGACGCCAGGAAGTCGATGTGATCCCGGTCGGCGAGGTTAGCCCTAAGATCATCATCACCCTAGACCCGGATCAGGACGGAGATATCCTGCGAAGCATCCGGATGCAGGCGAACATGCCCCGGATGCTGCAGGGCAATCTGCACCGATACATTCTTGACAAGAACGGGTTCGGCCGCGTCACGGAAAGCCAGGTGGAATCTCTGCAGGCATTCCATTCCGTTGCTAACAGGGCCGACGGCTTCAATTGCGTTATCGGCAGGAAAAAATTTGCGGAGTTTTATTACCGGGTCCTTCCGCTTCTGCGTGACTCGGAAGAGGTCGTGTTGGAAGACCATGTAGGTTCCCTGATCGACAGCGCACTCCCGCCTGAAGCTGAATTCACATTCTACCTGGATATCGTCGGGCAGGATATCATCTGTCGTGTTACCGCAAACTATGACGGCAAGACGGTAACACTGGGCTTTGACCAGGATTCCCTGCCGACAGATCCCCGTGACCGCGACCAGGAATCCCGGGTCATAGCACTCGTACGCTCATTCTTCCCCGGAACGCTTCCGGAACAGCAGGCCATGTCAACACCTGACAGCGAGGAGCACTTTCTCCGTATCCTTACGGAAGGAGTCAGCGCATTTAACTCGTACGGCGAAGTCCGCGGCAGCGATGCTTTCCACCGCGCAAAGCTGCTGCCCGCGCCTCAGCCGAAATTCTATGTGCGCTTGGAGAGCGGGCTGCTCGATCTATCCATTGAAACAAAGGACATCTCTAAGCAGGAACTGCTGGATCTTCTGGACAGTTACCGGAAAAAGAAACGCTGGTTCCGTCTGAAGAACGGCGATTATATGGATCTCAGAGACACTTCCGCTCTTTCTGAGCTCGAGGAAGCTGTCAATGCCATGGATATATCCATGGAAGAACTGATCTCCGGCAGCATAAAAATCCCGCAGTATCGGGCGCTGTATCTCGACCGCCTGCTCGAGGAGCACGAAGATCTGGCCGCTTCCCGTGACAGAAGCTTTAAAGCATTGGTCCGCTCCTTCCAGACGATCAGGGATTCGGATTTTGAGGTCCCGGAGAACCTGAAAGATGTGATTCGCCCTTACCAACAGTATGGATTCCGCTGGCTCAGCACGCTCGCGCAGTCAGGTTTTGGCGGGATTCTCGCGGATGAGATGGGCCTTGGTAAAACACTTCAGATGCTGGCCTGGCTGCAAATGCGAAAAACCGCCGGAGAGACAAAACCCGCCCTGGTCATCTGTCCGGCTTCGCTCGTCTATAACTGGATCGAGGAAGCAGAGCGCTTTGCGCCGGGGCTCAAGACCTTTGCGCTTGCAGGGCGCCTGAATGAGCGCAGAAAAGCCGTTCAGGGGATCCGGGACGGGAATGGCCCTGACCTGTTCATTACTTCGTATGACCTGCTCAAGCGTGACATCACACTGTTTGACGGCATCACTTTTTCCGCAATCATTCTGGACGAAGCGCAGTATATTAAAAACAGCGGGACGATCGTCGGAAAGGCTGTCCGCGTATTGAATGCCGAGCACCGTTTTGCGCTCACCGGTACGCCGATCGAGAACCGGCTCAGTGAGTTGTGGAGTATCTTTGATTTTCTGATGCCCGGTTTTCTCTATTCGGCAAGGGAGTTCTCCGAGAACTTTGAAACGCCGATCATGAAGAAGAAAGATCAGGCCGCCACAGACAAACTGGCACGCATGACCGCGCCGTTCATCCTGCGCAGGAAAAAAGCGGACGTACTGAAGGAACTCCCTGAAAAGCTCGAGAAGACCCAGCGCGCGTCCATGGAGGAGGATCAGCGCAAGCTCTATGACGCGCAGGTGCTGCATCTGAAAGAGATGCTCGCTACCAGCAGCAATTCCGGCGAAGATAAGATGCGTGTGCTCGCTGAGATCACACGTCTTCGGCAGCTCTGCTGCGATCCCGCGCTCATGTTTGAGGACTACCACGGTTCAAGCGCGAAGCGCGCCGCATGCCTGGAACTCGTGCAGAACGCCATTGACGGCGGACACCGTATGCTGCTCTTCTCACAGTTCACGTCCATGCTCGCGTTGCTCGCGGAAGATCTGAAAGAAGCCGGCATCCCCTTCTATACGATCACAGGCGCCACGCCCAAGCAGGAGCGTCTGCAGCTCGTAAATGCCTTCAATGCCGGGGATACCCCAGTGTTCCTGATCTCCCTGAAAGCAGGCGGTACCGGGCTGAATCTGACCGGTGCGGATGTCGTCATCCATTACGATCCCTGGTGGAACCTCGCCGTACAGAATCAGGCGACCGACCGCGCGCACCGCATCGGGCAGACCCGGCAGGTCACAGTCGTCAAGCTCATTGCCGCCGGGACTATCGAGGAAAAGATTATCGACCTGCAGGAAGCCAAGCGTGAACTTGCAGAAGCGATCATCTCAGGCGAAACCGGCTCACTCATGTCCCTGTCCCGCGAGGAACTCCTTGCCCTGCTGAATTGACCTGCAGATATTCCCGCGTGTTTTTCCTGATATGTCCCTCCGCAGCAGCTCCTCGCTGCCGAAAGCATGGGCTTTGTGTGCAAACCGATGTACGCTGCCTCTGTCCTGCTTCAGGACAGAGGATTATTTCATGATTTCCCGCATGAACACAGTTTTATGTGCTCCCCGGATATTTTAGCAACCCATATTCTTCTGTTCTCATTATCTGCACTGCATACATTCCGTATTACTCTATTTTCT
>JAFZPO010000169.1 GCA_017550305.1 Clostridia bacterium | reverse complement strand
TGCATGTTCACGATGTATTTCGACGGCGGCCTGATCCCCACCTATCTGTGGATGAAGCAGCTGGGCCTGTACAACTCCATGTGGGCCCTGGTGCTGCCGGCCTCTCTGTCGGTGTACAACATGATCGTGATGCGGACCTATTTCACCACCGCCATCCCGTCGGACCTGCGGGAGGCGGCCGAGCTGGACGGTGCGGGCGAAATGACCTACCTTATCCGCATCGTACTGCCCCTGTCCCTGTCGGTCATCGCCGTGATCGGGCTCTACTACGCATCCGCGCTGTGGAGCAGCTATTTCCAGGCGTCGATCTACATCAAGGACCGTGAGAAACTGCCCCTGGCCAACGTACTGCGCACGATCCTTGTCGGCTCCGAGAGCTACGGCTCCGAAGGGTCGGTGGACTCGATGACCGCGGAAAAAATGGAGGAGCGCCGTGACGTGATGAAGTACTGCGTGATGGTGCTCGCCACTGTGCCCATGATGTGCATCTATCCTTTCGTGCAGAAGTACTTCGTGAAGGGCGTCATGGTCGGCGCCGTGAAAGGTTAACCGGTTCTTAGCGGCATATGCCATCCCACAGGCCGGACGGAAGACGCCTTGTCGGGGGCCATCCCCCATCCGGCCGGAGATCGGGCAACAGCCGTTAAAAAAATGAATAGGAGGAGATACCAAATGAAGAAAATCGTCGCTATCCTGCTCTCCCTGATGCTGTTGATCCCCGCGATCAGCTTCGCTGAGATCAAGCAGGCGACCGTCGAGGAAGTGCTCCCGCTGATGAGCGAGGCCAAGAAGCTCTGCGAGCCCGGCGAGGTCACCCTGAAGATCATGGCCGTCGTCAACTCCGCCGTTGACACCTGGAAAAACCAGACCGTCATGAAGGCCTATGAGCAGATCACGGGCGTCCATGTGGAATGGGTCGAGATCGACGGCACCGACATCGAGCAGAACATCCGCCTGACCGTCATGAGCATGAAGGACGATCCCGACGCGGTCGATATCATCATGTTCACGATGCCCGGCACCGACATGCTGATGGACTACGGCGAGGACGGCACCCTGCTGGCCCTGAACGACCTGATCAAGGAGAACGGCCCCAACGCCCAGGCCATGCTGGACAACATCGAGGGCCTGAAGGGCCTCGTCACCGCGCCCGACGGCAATATCTACTCGCTGTGGCGCCTGTGGGACAACCCCAACGAGACCATCATGAACAAGCAGTTCGTGTTCCTGCCCTGGCTGGCCCAGTACACCGAAGCCACCGGCAAGGGCATGCCCGACAACCTTGACGAGTACCTGGATATGCTGCGCTACTTCCGCGACAACGACATGAACGGCAACGGCGATCCCAACGACGAGATCCCGGTGCTGGGCAACAACCAGACCACCACCGAGGGCGGCTCCACCTCCGCGTACATCATCTCCGCGTTCGAGCTGTGGAACTGCAAGGACTACTATCACATCACCGACGAGGGCGAGATCGTCTTCGAGGCCGCGACCGAGCAGTACCGCGACGCGCTGAAGTTCATGCGCGCGATGAACGAGGAAGGCCTCTATCCCGAGGAGGACTTCACCCTGACCCTGGGCGACTACCGCAACACCACCAACGCCTCCAACCCCGAGGACATCATCGTGGGCGTCGGCTCCGCTCCCTACTATATGCGGTTTATCACCCAGTCCATCTACAGCCGCTGCTATGACGACTTCGAGGCCATCCCGCCGCTGAGGAACTATTACAACCCCGAAGTGCGCGAGACCGCGCAGCGCGCGAAGAACCTGCCCGTGCTGGCCTGCTGCATCAACGCCAACTGCAAGAACCCGGACATCGCCGTGGCCTGGCTGGACTACTGGTTCACCGAGCAGGGCACCCACCTGAACACCCTGTACGGCCTGGAGGGCCGCGACTGGGAGTGGGACGACACCACCCCGAACCTGGCCGGCACCACCCCGTCCATCAACATCAAGCAGACCCTGGAGAACAGCGGCAACATGGACTGCCCCGGCCACACCGGCGTGCCGAACTACATGAGCAAGGAGATGTTCCTGCAGACCGCCGCGACCAAGAGCGGCCGTACCTATCCCGACTACCTGGCCCATATGATCTACGAGCCGTATGCCGTGTACACCAACATCCCCTTCATCTCCT
This sequence comes from Clostridia bacterium, assembly GCA_017550305.1. Taxonomy (GTDB): domain Bacteria; phylum Bacillota; class Clostridia; order Christensenellales; family Aristaeellaceae; genus SFMI01. The sequence goes on along the minus strand of JAFZPO010000169.1, from coordinate 1,320 downwards.
GGTGCGGGGACTATGACATCGGTACCGAGTACGGCGAACTGAACACCCAGATCAACGACTACGTGCGCACCTCCCTGGCCGCCTTCGTGCTCGGCAAGCCCGGCTTTGATCCGAACAACGACGCCGACTGGGAGAACTACCTGAACCAGCTGAAGGGCCTCGGCCTGGAGCGCTACCTCGAGATCGTGCCCGATTACCTGGGCATCAGGTAAATACCCAACCGGGAGGGGGGCTTCACCGCTTCCCCTCCCTTTTTTTATGACCATTTCACCGGGACGGAAATACGGCGGTTCCGTTCCGCGCGCCGCAGCCGGTACCGCCCGGAAGGAGCAGCGGCATGAGAGAGACCATCCTCCTCAACGACAGCTGGCTGTATCACGCGGACAGCCCGTCCCTGTATCCCGAGGAACGGGATATCCTGAGGTATATCGAGGCGAAGACCGAGTGCCGCAAATGGGGCCCCGCGTCGCGTGATCTGGTTGAAGGCCTGAGCTGGGACAGCGTTCAGCTGCCCCACGACTATATCATCACCCAGGCCCCAAAGCGCGGCAGCAGCTGGGCCGAGGGCCATTTCAGCTACCACAACGCCTGGTACCGTAGGCATTTTGAGCTGAGCGCCGGAGACGAGGGCAGGCGGATCGCGCTGTATTTCGAGGGCGTCGCGACCCACGCCGCGGTGTATGTGAACGGCTGCCTGGCCGGAAGGAACTTCTGCGGGTACACGCCTTTCGAGCTTGACATCACGTCCTTCGTGCTTTTCGGGGAAGACAATGTGATCGCCGTCTACGCGGATTCGACATCCAGCCATGAGGGCTGGTGGTACCAGGGCGGCGGCATCTACCGGGATGTATGGCTCATCAAGAGCGACCAGGCCCATATCCTGCGGGGCGGCGTGTTCATCCATCCGGAGCATCTGGGGGACGAGATCTGGCGCGTGCCGGTCGATATCGAGATCAGGAACGACGGCCTGACGGAGCGCACGCTCACCGTGGAATGCGAGGCCTTCTCGCCAGACGGAAGCAGGCACTTCCTGGAGCGGGGCAGCATCACTGTGCCCGCGTACAGCGTGTCATCGCTCACCCTGACGGCCCGCGCCGAACGCCCCGCCCGATGGGATGTGGATGATCCCAACCTGTACAGCATAAAGACACGGGTGTATGACGGGGATGAGATCATCGACAGCCAGAAGGACCGTTACGGCTACCGCACCTTCGCGTTCACGGGGGACGGGTTCTTCCTGAACGGACGGCACCTGATCCTCAAGGGGGAAGACGGCCACCAGGACTACGGCCTCACCGGCAAGGTGATGCCCCGGCGGGC
>JAFZPO010000168.1 GCA_017550305.1 Clostridia bacterium | reverse complement strand
GCCCCGGCGGCTCGGTGACCGCAGGCATGGCGATCTATGACACGATGAACTATGTCAAGTGCGATGTCCGCACGGTATGCATCGGCATGGCCGCCAGCATGGGCGCCTTCTTGCTCATGGCGGGCGAAAAAGGCAAGCGTCTGGCTCTCCCCAACAGCGAGATCATGATCCATCAGCCTCTGGGCGGCGCCAGCGGACAGGCCACCGACGTTGAGATCCGCGCACGCTGGCTCCTCAAGACCAAGGATAAAATGCTGCGCATGATGAGCGAAATGACCGGACAGCCCGAAGACAAGCTGCGTGTTGACTGCGAACGCGATTATTTCATGTCCGCAGAGGAAGCGCTGGAATACGGCGTGATCGACAGCATCTATTCCCCCCGTAAGAAGAACAACGCCTGAGGTAAAACATGGCTAAGGATGATTTCACCACCCGTAAGCTGCACCGCTGCAGCTTCTGCGGAAAAACACAGGATCAGGTACGCCGGCTGATCGCCGGCCCGAATGCATTCATCTGCAATGAATGCATCATGCTGTGCCGCGATATTATCGATGACGACGTCGTCTCGACCATGAACGCCGCCGTCAAGAATGCGCCTATCCCCCTGCCCAGTGAAATGAAAGCTGTGCTGGATGAGTATGTGATCGGCCAGGAAGCTGCCAAGCGTACCCTGTGCGTTGCCGTGTACAATCACTATAAGCGCATCAGCGCGCCGCAGAAGAGCGGCGATGTGGAACTTCAGAAGTCCAACATCCTGATGGTCGGACCGACCGGCTGCGGCAAGACGTATCTGGCCCAGACGCTCGCACGCGTTCTGAACGTGCCCTTCGCCATCGCGGATGCCACCGCGCTTACCGAAGCCGGATATGTGGGCGAGGATGTGGAGAACATCCTGCTGCGCCTGATCCAGGCTGCCGACGGTGATATCCAGGCTGCACAGCGCGGCATCATCTATATCGATGAGATCGATAAGATCTCCAAGAAGAGCGAGAACGTCTCCATTACCCGCGACGTCAGCGGTGAAGGCGTGCAACAGGCCCTGCTGAAGATCCTGGAAGGCACGGTCGCCAATGTTCCGCCGCAGGGCGGGCGCAAGCATCCGCATCAGGAGTTCATGCAGATCGATACCACCAATATCCTCTTCATCTGCGGCGGCGCCTTCGACGGGCTCGCGCCCATGATTCAGCAGCGCATCGGTTCACGCACTCTGGGCTTTGGCGCCAAGCTGAGCGGTGACAGTGCGGATGAGCAGGACAGCATTCTCCGCCAGTTGCGTCCGGAAGACCTGATGAAGTACGGCCTGATCCCCGAGTTTGTCGGACGTCTGCCCGTTGTGGTCACGCTGGACAAGCTGGATGAAGCCGCGCTTGTACGGATCCTGACCGAACCCAAGAATGCGCTTGTCAAGCAGTATGCGCGCCTGCTCGAACTGGATGGTGTCGAGCTGTCCTTCGATCCTGACGCCCTGACCGCGATCGCACACCTCGCGATGCAGCAGAAGAGCGGTGCCCGCGGACTGCGTGCCATTATCGAGCACGCACTGCTGGATACCATGTTTGATCTGCCCTCGCAGAAGGACGTGACTGCCTGCCGGATCACGCGCGATGTCATCACCGACGGCACGAAACCGGTTCTGACCCGCGCCGCGCATGCGACGCGGATCCAGCGCGGGAACAAAAAGCCCGCATTGCCTGAAATGCCGCAGTCGGACGCCGTATAACAAACAGCCCACAAAAATAAGAAGCCAGGTCACTGATCTGACTTCTTATTTTTATGCTTTGTGAAGGCCTTATCAGCCCTGCAGGCCGCGGGACTGACGGTCCATATCCTCGATGACAATGTCGCAGATCTCGCCCAGAGATGCACAGTATTCCAGAACCTTCCACGGCTCGTTGGTATGGAAATGCAGCTTGATCAGCTCGTCATCGCCCACGACCAGCAGGCAGTCGCCCTTCAGGTTCTCAGTGATATAATCGTTGATCTTATCTTCGTCAAGGTCATGGCCCTCGATCAGCAGCTGGGTGTCATACCTGTACTCTAACATATTGATCCTCCATCTGTAAATTGGCCGGTCCGGCCACTGGCATTATAGCGCACTTTTCCCCTTTCTGTCAAAGCTGTTCAGCCGTTGTATTTTTAGTGTGCTCTTAACATATATCACTGACTTCGTGATATACTGTACCTGTATCATATATAATTGAAAGGCGGACGCAATGGCGGGTCAGCGCAAAAGTGTGGATATGACACAGGGCAGCATCTGGAAACTGCTGCTTTCTTTTGCGCTGCCGCTGCTGATCGGCCAGGTTTTCCAGCAGCTCTACAGTACGGTGGACAGCATTGTCGTCGGGCGTTTTGTCGGCAAGGAAGCGCTTGCAGCCATCGGTTCCACGGGCAGTCTGATCAATTCACTGATCGGTTTCTTTACCGGCCTTTCGACAGGTGCCGGCGTTGTCATATCCCAGGCATTCGGCGCCAAGGATGAAAAAGGCGTTCATGATGCAGTGCACACCGCCCTGCTCCTGACCCTGCTGGCAGCTATATTCTGTACGCTGCTTGGCCTCATCGCATCCCCAACCCTGCTGCGTCTGATGGATACACCGGACGATGTGATCGGGGAGGCTACGACTTACCTGCGCATCTATTTTGCGGGCATCGTCGGACTCATGTTCTATAACATGGGCGCGGGCATTCTGCGCGCGATCGGAGATTCACGCCGTCCGCTCTATTTCCTGATCTTCTCTGCAAGCGTAAACGTCGTGCTGGACCTGCTCTTCGTTATCGTCTTCCATCTGGGTGTTGCAGGCGTGGCATATGCCACCATCCTCTCCCAGATCATGAGCGCCGCGCTGACGCTCTTCATCCTCAGCCGCAGCAGTGAAAGCTACCGTTTTATTCCTAAGGATCTGGCCATCGGCAGGCCGCAGCTGAAACGCATTGTGAAGATCGGCCTTCCCACAGCCGTACAGACCAGCATCGTTTCCTTCTCGAACGTGTTCGTTCAGGGATATATCAATGCTTTCCAGTCCTCCTGCATGGCAGGCTGGGCCAGTTACAACCGTCTGGACGCTTTTGCCTGGCTGGCCATGATGTGCCTGGGCATGGCAAACACCACATTCGTTGGACAGAACCTGGGTGCCGGCAATATCGCGCGTGCTAAGCGCGGTGTGCGTACCGCCCTGATCATGGCCATCATCAGTACCGCGGCCATTGTCGCCGGGCTCATGCTGTTCTCCAATCAGGCCCTGAAGCTGTTCAACAGCGATCCCGAAGTCATTGCCTATGGACGCAACTTTATCATGTGGCTTTCGCCCTTCTATATCCCCTTCTGCTTCTCACAGATCTGCGGCGGCGCGCTGCGTGGCGCAGGCGATGCCATGCCTCCCGCCGTGATCTCGGTCGGTTCTTTCGTGTTTTTCCGCCAGCTTTACCTGTTCATCGGCACCAAGTTCATTACAAGCCCCATCTATGTGGGCATGGCCTATCCTGCCGGCTGGGTGGTTGCAAGTCTCTTGATGTATATCGTTTACAAGAGCGGCCGCTGGGAACGGAAGCTGGCTATCAGGGCATGATCTTTTCAGTTTGAAAGGAACATTTACGTGAAAAAAGTCAGACTCATCATTACGGACAGCCAGTGCCGGTCAGGGTATTTCCACAAAGGCCAGGAGTTCATCGTAGATGATCTCTGCCCGCCGCTCTGCCATGAACTGTGGAATGTCATTTATCCCTATGTATTCGCGCTCCAGAACGGTGCCGAGCTGGACTGCGGAGACACGAAATCCAAATCATTCGATGCAGTCTGTCCTGACGGGTCACGTGTCAGCATTCACGGTGAAGTTATCGAACCAGAAACGCCTGACAGTATGAGCGGAGGAGAAGCCATGTATTGCGAAAACTGCTGTATCCTGTTTAACGAGAACCGCTGTCCTGTCTGCGGAAGCAGGAAAGTGCGCATGCCCGAGCCTGATGATTACTGTTTCCTCACGGAAAAAGAGATGATCTGGGCCGGTATGCTGGAAGATGTCCTCAAGCAGAACAATATCCCGTTCTTCACCAAGCAGATGCTCGGAGCCGGACTCGCGCTCAAAATCGGCCCGATGTCCGAACGCTGCAGGTTCTATGTCCCCTATTCCAACCTTCAGGAAGCGGACGAATTGGTGGAAGCGCTGTTCGCGCCTGTCCCGGAAGAGGAGACGGAAGGAGAAGAAGAAGCGGATCCCGAGGAATAAACCTGCAGAAGGCCTTCAAGCAAAAAACTGGCATTCATATGCCAGTCTTTTTATATTCAAATGATTCCCGGAGTCTCAGGTCATGTACTCACCGCTGTATGTGACCAGGACTGCGCTCGCAACGCCTTCCATGGCGCACAGGGTATGCATGAAATCGGTGTTTTCCTGCTTGAGCCGGATATCCACGGTCACTTCAGTGCCTTCCTTGGTTACCCGCTTGGACTTGATGCGGCAGCGCTTTACCTGTTCACGCACGAGCGCCATGGCCTTTTCCTCTGTCCCCTGCCCGTCCACGTTCAGGATCAGGATGTACGGGACGCCGTTCTGGCGGCCGCGCATCAGCAGTACGACCACGATGCCGATCATCAGGGAACCGATAGCTGCAACGCCTGCCATGCCCGCGCCGGTAGCGATGCCCGCGGCAACTGCCCAGAACATGAACCCGATGTCCAGCGGTTCCTTGATGGATGTGCGGAAGCGGATAATGCTCAGTGCGCCGACCATGCCCAGTGTAAGCACTACATTGCTGGTCACAACACAAAGGATCAGTGCGCTGACCATGCAGACCGCAACCAGCGTCACGCCATAGGTCATGGTATACATGACACCCTGATATGTCGCGCGGTAGAGTGCGGCAATGAACAGGCCCAGCAATGCTGCCGTCACCAGCGCAAGCAGTGTATCAGGCAGTGAAAATGCCGCAGCCTTTTCGAAGAAGCTGACAGAGAACAGTTGGTTAAGCACGTTATTCATAGCGACACCTCAATCAAAGGAATGGCATGCTTCAAACTTGGAAAAACTCATCGGACGCGCGCCGCAGCAGGTGATTGTGCGGATTACATCTGGCAGGTACTGGTCGAACTTGACTTCCAGGAGCATGAAGTCATCGCTCTGCGTACGCGGACGAGGCTGCTCCGGTGCCAGAAAATCCGTATTATACAATCCCGTCCGGATATTGGAATCCAGGGTTACCCGCACATTGCCCGGAGCATAGATATAGGCTTCACGCGTGTAATGCACCTGCACGCTGGGCTGTACCATTTCAGTACGCATGCGCAGGAACAGTTCCCTGAGCAGGCGGCGGTCGTCACTTGCCATCCAGGTGATGTCGCCGGATGTCAGACGTTCCACCTCATCGCGTGTCAGGGAACATCCGACCTTATCGCACAGCGAGCCGACCTTGCTCTTGCGCTCAAGACGGAAGAACTCACGGTTATCATTATAATAACGGATCCGGTATTTGTCGCGGACCGGCATTCCGACCTGCTTCTGCATCAGCGCACGCAGCGTCGGGGTATCAAAATAGATGCTGTGGATATCATAGGTACCGTCCGGACGGGCATTCGGGTCCCGCTGCAGTACCGCCTGAAGGCGGCTGCGCAAAGCCGGAACCTCTGCCGCGCTGACGCGTCCCTTGATCTCATGCCGCATCTTTCTATACTCCCTCCGTCCACGGTATTATACTACGATGCAAAGCCAGCCGCAACTGCAATCAGCCTTCATTCGCCCAGCGGTGCTTTGAGCGGTTTCCCAGCGCGGCGCGGATAGCGTGCGTCAGCAGGCACCTGTTTCAGATATGCCTGCACATAGTGTTCGCGGTTTTCAATAGGCAGGCGCAGCAGCATGTCTTCCGCGCTTCCCAGAATGGCAGCTGCGGCACGGCCCGCATCCATCTCATCAAACAGTCCGGGGCCTTTCCAGCACAGTGCGTACCCGCCGACCCGTACGAACGGGAGCAGGTACTCGCACAATACGTTCAGGGGCGCTACGGCGCGCGCCACGGCGGCATCCATCGTCTCGCGCAGATTGGTACGCGCCGCATCCTCGGCACGGCCGTGCATGACAGTCACATTCTTCAGTTCAAGCTTATCCGCTACAGACTGCAGGAAATCACAGCGTTTGCGCTGTGCGTCCAGCAGCGTCACATCCATATCGGGACGCGCAATGGCAAGCGGCATGCCCGGAAATCCCGCGCCGCTGCCGACATCGATCAGTCTTGCGCCCTGCGTGAACCATACTTTCTGCATGAGCGGCAGCAGGGAATCCGCATAATGGCGCAGCGCCATCTCTTCTTCCGGCACATTTGTCAGATCCATGTTCCGGTTCCATTCCAGCAGCATGGCATGGTATGCCTCAAGCTTTTCTTCGGATGCTGCATCCAGCACGACTTCACCGGCAGCAAGCAGTGATCTCAGTTCTTCTGTCACAGCTGGCCCTCCGTCCGGATGCGCAGCACCTGCAGCATCGTCTTTTCCAGAGCGCCCTCCTGCGGAAGGCGTCCGCTCTTGACCAGGTATTCCGTTTCCATGCAGGCGTCCGCCATCATCTGGAGCTGTTCCGCAGTATAGCGGGTCACCTGACCGCTCAGCTGACGCACCGCAAAAGGCGGGGCACTGATCTTTGAAGCGATCGCGTCCGGTGACAGGCCCTCCTCGCGCAGCAGTTTGATCGCAAGCATGCGCCGGCATTCATTCTGAAGCAGTGCGAGCAGATACAGCGGTTCTTCACCGTCCCGCTGCAGTGCGCCTGCAAGCGTGAAGGCCGTCTTGCCGTCCCCACGCGTCAGCGCACCGGTCAGGTCATACACACGGTAAGCCGTGGACTTCGCGCATACCGCATCAATGTCCTCCGGCAGGATCTCACTGCGGTCACCGGCATATGCAGCCAGTTTCTGCAGTTCACCGGAGAGTGTATAGAGTTCTGTTCCTACAGTAAAGGTCAGTTTCTGACAAGTGGGAGCCGACACCTGCTTGCCGAGCTTTTTCAGCGTCTGCGCGATCCAGCGGATCAGTTCACGGTCATCCAGCGCATTGAACTGTACGATCTCCGCATATTTCTTCAGGGCAGTGTACAGCTTCTTGCGTCCGTCCGCCTTGTCATTGACATAAAAGACGATACAGGTGGTATCCGGCGGGTTCTGCAGGTATTCAGCCAGGGCTGCAGCACTGCGTGATTCGTCATAGCCCTTCGCACGGCCCTGAAGCATGCCGCTCTCACGCACGACCACCAGGCGCCGATCCGCCATGAACGGGAGCGTTTCGGATGCGGCGATCAGCGCATCCGCATCAGGATCGGTCAGGCGCGTTTCATTAATGTCCTCCAGCCCCTCGGGAAGCAGACGCTTACGCAGCGCTTCCAGCGCTGAGCGTTTGATATACTCCTCCGGCCCCTCAAACACATAGCAGGAGACTATAACGCCTTGGGCGACATTTTCAAAAAAGGTCCGCCGTTCCATTCTCTTCTCCCGTAATCAATGAGTCGCGGTAAATCAGAATTCCACCGTCAGGCCGCTGTAGGCGAGCTGTGCTTCCGGATAGCATTTCCGCGCTTCCGCAAACAGTACTTCCCGGTCGGTCCCGGGCGTGAAGTGCGTGATGACCAAACGTTTTACACCTGCCTTTGCAGCGACCTCAGATGCAAGGTAGGCGCTGAGATGCGGTTTGTTTTCCGCCCACAGTGAAACGGGGAAGCACCCGTCCGCCAGCAGCAGATCACACCCGCTTACGAAATCCGCAAGCATATCACAGGTGTTCGTATCGCCGGTATAGCAGAATACGCAGTCCCCAGATTCAGCACGCACTGCGCGGCAGGGCACGGGATGGCGCACCGGCAGTACAGTCAGCCTCAGATCACCGATCGTATCCAACTCATCAATATCACGCACATCATAACCGCTCTCAAGCAGCGCACGTACCGGCTGCGGGCCTTCCGGCGCATATACCGGCAGTTTCTTTCCAGCGCCTTGCAGCTTATAGATCAGGGGCAGCATGTCGCTCATATGATCATAATGCAGATGCGACAGAATGACCGCATCGAGTTTTTCCGGCGGCATGATGGCCGTCAGGCGCGCAAGCGTGCCCGTTCCGCAGTCGATCAGCACCCGGGTCTCTCCACTCTCCAGCAGATATCCGCTGCAGGCGCCGCCCGGTTCCGGATATGGTCCGTTACACCCCAGGACTGTCAGTTTCATCCTTCTTTTCCCCTCTCAACAGTAACCGCAGTGATACTATACACGCCGCAATGCACAGCAGCGCCGCCATCGGAGAGATTTCCGCGCCCCGTGCTGAAAGGATAAGTACTACACTGTTATACAATGCGTGAAGCAGTGTGCTTCCCAGTAAACCGTGACGGATATACGTCTTGCCAAGCACTGCGCCGATCAGCAGCAGGGCGGGAAAAGCCTCCCAGCGGAAATGTGCTGCGGCAAAGACGAGTGCCGCCAGCCACAATCCAACCCTGGGCAGGTACCTGCACAAGGCGCTCTGGATCAGGGCACGGAACATGAGTTCTTCACACAGCGCAGGAAGAATGGCGATCGCCAGCAATGCCGCTATCCACTGGCCTGCGTTCTGCGGTACGGGCAGCGGGTCTGCAGTGCCGGTGTATCCCGTCGTCTGTTCCAGCCAGATCGCCCAGAAGGAGGCGATGATTGACGCCGCGACCGAACCGCCCACAGCCAGCAGTGCGCTCCAGCCCACCGTCTCCTTGTTCAGCGGACGGATGGACTCGCCAAACTCCTGCCAGCGCGTAGCGCGTCCCTGCAGAAGGAACAGTGCCGGCAGCGCGAAGATCAGCAGCTGTTGGGCGGCATTCAATACATACAGCATCAGCAGTGTTGCCCCGCCGCGCAAGAGCAGTGCCTGCACGGCTACAGAGCCGCTCAGCCAGCCGAGCGCTGCGCACAGCACCGCACCGATCCAGCAGACAATCAGCCTTCCCTTAGATGATTTCATATACGTCCCCGATGCGGTCGCGCCAGGCCAGGTCGATACGGATATCGCGCCCGACCGTCAGGCCGTGCGCCTGCATGGCTTCCGTGACTGAACGCATGGCCAGCTCAGGCGTATTGTTCTCATGGCTGAGATGTCCCAGGATCACATGATGCGTCCCCTGCTGATACAGCTGCCAGAGCGCCTCGCCGCAGGCCTCATTGCTCAGATGCCCGTGACGCCCGAGAATGCGGGTCTTCAGGGCGGAAGAATAATGTTCATTGGCACGGAGCATGCCTATATCATGATTGCTTTCCAGCAGCAGTACTTCCACGCCGGACAGCGTTTCCAGTGTCTTCTTTGTGAATATGCCGATATCAGTCGCCGTAGCCACACTGTGCCCGCCGTAATCGATGCGGTAGCCGACCGGCTCAGCCGCATCATGGGAAATGGAATAGGGCAGTATGCTCAGGTCCTTGATATAAAAGCTTTCGCCCGTCTCAAAAGTACGCCGCAGCTGCGGGGCAACAGCGCCTACCTGCTTTTCCATTGCCGACCATGTTCCCGAATTAGCATAAATGGGCACATGATACTTCCGGCTGAGAATGCCAACGCCCTTGATATGGTCACTGTGCTCGTGCGTGACAAGGATGGCGTCCAGTGTCTCGGGAAGAATGCCGATCGCATTCAGTGCCTCGCTGACAGTGCGGCCGCTCAGACCGGCATCGATCAGAAGCCGTGTGTTCCCAGCGCCGACAAAGACCGTATTGCCGCTCGAACCGGAATAGAGAGGACAAAAAGTTAAATGCATAGCTGCCTTCCTTTATGAGAATACACCTGTATTATACCCTTCCCCCGCAGCGTATAGCAACCGCAAATCGCAAAAAAACAAGCCCGGCCATTACAGCCGGGCTTAGCTGGAAATCGCTTATGCCTGCTCAGCAGGAGCACCAACGGGGCACACGCCTTCGCAAGCGCCGCAGGAGATGCACTTTTCAGGATCGATTTCGTACTTGCCATCACCTTCGGTGATCGCGCCAACGGGGCATTCACCCTCGCAAGCACCGCACATGATGCACTCTTCGCTGATCTTATATGCCATTATTCCGACCTCCGATTTCGTCGAGTATTATGAAAGCACTTCGCTTCCGTCTGTATCGTATCATGTTCAATATCAAAATGTCAATACAATCTCGTACTCTTTTCGTTTTCGCTGCGTTTTTAGTTCAGCCGGGTATAGAACGTTGTGGACTTCAGCTCGCCGGGGAAATATGAAAAGAGTTCGCTGACAGTTACAAGCTCGTAGCCGCGGGCCTTCAGTTCGGGCAGCACGATGCGCATCGCTTCCAGCGTTTCGGGATACGTATCATGGCAGAGGATCACATCGCCGTCTCTTACGTTATCGAGGATCTGCTGCACGATCTTTTCCGTGTTCCGTGACTCCCAGTCACTGCTGTCAAGAGACCATTTGACGATGAGCAGATTCAATCGTCTGCAGGCAGCATAAGTATCCATGCTCACTTTCCCCCACGGCGGCCGCAGCCAGCGGATATGCTCTCCGGTCAGTTCCTCGATCTGCTCAATGCATTTACACAGATCGGTATAGATCTTGCCCTCAGAGAGTTCGTTCAGGGGTCTGTGGAACAATGTGTGCGTACCGACCTCGCAGCCGCTGTCAATAACGATCTGCGGCATTTCCGGCATCATTTCCACATATTGCGCAATCATAAAGAAGGTGGCCTTGCAGTCGTTCTCTGCCAGCAGGTCCAGCATCTGCTGCGTGTACTCCGAGGGGCCGTCATCAAACGTCAGGGCAATCATGGGCGGACGCTCATCCGCCGCTGCTGCACCGAGAAGCAGTGCCAGCATGACCAGGCATAAGAAAACACGCTTCATCCTATTTCCTCCCGGCAAACGCATACATGCCGATGGCTGCCGCCACAGACAGATTCAGGGAATCGATCTCATCATTGTGCGGAATGCGCACGGCCTGTCCTATGTGCGCAAAATCCGGCGGCAGGCCGCTGCCTTCGTTGCCCATGATCAGCGCAAACGGAGTACGCGGTTCCGCGGATGCCTCATCCAGCGGCAACGACGCGTCCAGCATGAACGGATACAGTGCATGGTCCGGGAATTCCCCGCGGTAGGCTTCAAAGCTGTCATAGTAGTGTACATTCAGACCGAAGATCGCGCCCATGCTCGCACGCACCACATGCGGATCGAAAGCATCCGCTGCCGGGCGAATCAGTGCGATATCACGATAGCCGAACCCGAGTGCCGTACGCAGCATCGTGCCCAGGTTGCCCTTGTCGCCGGGATGGTGCAGTACCAGATGATTGCCGTCCGAAAGCCTGCTTTCGAACTTGTCAAACACGACGGCGGCAAAGCAGTTTTCCTTGCCCGATACACGGGCGAGCGCCTTGTCAGCCCGTTCTTCACGTACCTGCCATTTGGCGCACAGTGCGCGGAGCGCGGCCAGGCCCTCACTGTTTTCCGCTTTGGAGGAGACCAGGAGCCGTCTGGCGAGCTCCGGGCGCTTTTTCATCAGTTCGGACGCCGGAAACAGGCCCAGCGCATAACTGTAGGGCAGATCACGGGAATACGCCTGCAATGCGGGCATTGTTTATGCCTCCTCCTGCATGAGTGATGTAATGATACGCTTGAGTTCTGACAGGTCTGAAATACAGTAGTCAATGGGCATCTCCTGCGGGATCCCTTTCCTCTGCCTGTCAAAGAAGCAGGTGCGCAGACCGCTGCCGATTCCACCGCGCATATCACTGGTCAGGCTGTCGCCGACCATCAGGATCTCACGCGGCAATACAGGGAAGCTGTACCCCGGCACCGGCTGCGCATTCAGACGCGCGATGCTGCGGGCAAAGAATTCAGACGCAGGTTTCTGTATGCCGACATCTTCCGAGATGAACAGCATGTGAAAACGGTCCAGCCAGCCGGCCCTGCGCAGACGCCCTTTCTGTTCGTCATATATCCCGTTGCTGGCTGCACACAGCAGGCACCTGGGTGCCAGCCAGCTGACGATCTCCCCTGCGCCTTTCACAGGGATCGCGCTGAGTGGCAATTGGGAAAGGAAGTATTCCTCAAACGCACGCGCATCGCAGGTTATGCCGAGCTCGGCAAAGATCGTCTGCCACCTGATGTCGATCAGGTCGCTGCGCTGCATTTCCCCGCGCTCGATCCGCTTCCACAGCACATCGCTGACACGGTCGAACACAGCGTACATGTATGGCTGATACTCCGGCAGGTGAAAACGGCGGAAGCCTTCCTCCATCGTTGCGCGCGCAAAAGCCTCAAAGTCCAGCAGCGTATCATCGATATCAAGAAAAACTGCCTTGATCACGCCGGTTTCTCCTCGCCCAGCAGCATGCGCAGCAGACGGATGGCCGCTGCCTTACCCGTTTCTCCGACTTCGTTCACGGGCCCGACGCACGAGGGGCAGCCATGCTCACAGCTGCAGTCCTGTGCGATCTGCAGCGCGTGCAGCAGTAGCGTATCGCGCATGCGGAAAGCTTTCTCCGCAAGTCCGACGCCGCCAGGACAGCTGTCATGCAGGATCAGTGTCGGCAGCTGCGTGAACGGGCACTTCACCTGATAGCTGACCACGAGATCCCGAGTCGAGCACATCAGGTAGAGCGGCGCTACGATACGCAGCAGGTTTGCCACGCCCAGCATTCCGTTCTGAAGCGTATCCTTGTCAAACAGGTTCGCACATTCCTCGGGAAGCGTCCACCATACGGCTGTCGTATGCATCTCGCTCTCTGGTACCATGACAGGCCCGAAACCAAGGTTCTCGCCGGTATCAAACTTCATCTTCTTGAAGATCTTGGTAATAGCGATCACGCGCACTTCGCCCCATGCTGCGCCCGGCGCTTCTTCTGAAATATCGAGCAAGCTCAGGCTGACATTGAGGTCGGCATCCGTGTAATAGTCCACCTCGACCCTGCGCACAAAGGCCTTGCATGCATCCCAGTCCAGTTTTTCCACCTGGTACTGCACGCCTTCATGCAGATAGATCGCGTTCTCATGCAGCAGCATGGGAACCGTGAAGCGGTCCATTTCACCAATGACCCGTACATGTGCAGGATCGGTGATATCGTTGATGAGGAAGTTCTCAGTCATTGCCGTGCGCAGGCTGATCTCCGAGGCAGGGAACTCCTCCGCCTGCCAGTGCCAGGTATCGCCCACATGGCGCACGATCTCCGCTTCCTGCAGATATTCGCACATCTCCTCCGCGCCCGGCGCCCCGCCCAGCGTTTCACCGTCACGGAACGGGAGCTCGTATGCCGCGCACTTGAAATGGTTCAGCAGCACATAGAGGTTATTGGGATTCAGCAATGCGTTCTCGGGCGACTGACTGAAGAAATACTGCGGATGCGTCACACTGTACTGGTCGATAGCGGCACTGGACGCGACCATGACCGTCAGGCTCGTTCCGCGGCGGCGCCCGGCGCGCCCGGCCTCCTGCCAGGTGCTGGCGATCGTGCCCGGATATCCGCAGAGCACGCATGCCGTCAGGGAGCCTATATCAATTCCCAGTTCAAGCGCGTTCGTGGAAACAACAGTGGAGATCGTGCCCGCACGCAGGCCCTGTTCGATCTCGCGTCTTTCGCTCGGCAGATATCCGCCGCGGTAGCCGCGAACACGGCCGCTGTTGCCGACAGGATCCCTTGCCAGGTCTTTCAGGCGTTTGGTCAGCACCTCCACCTGCACCCTGCTCTTGGCAAACACGATCGTGGAGATATTGTTGAGCAGGAGCGTCTGTGCGACATGCATGGTCTCGTTGAGCACACTGCGGCGGATCCCCAGCTGCTCATTGATCACAGGCGGGTTATAGAATACGACATGGCGCTCACCCATCGGCGCGCCGTTGTCATCGATTACTGTTACAGGCCGCCCGATCAGCGTTTCGGCCAGTTCCTTGGGATTGGCGATCGTAGCACTGCACAGGATGAACTGCGGATGACTGCCGTAGAACTCACAAAGGCGCATCAGACGCCGGAGCACGTTCGCGAGATTGCTTCCGAACACCCCGCGGTAGCTGTGGATCTCATCAATGATGATATAGCGCAGGTTTTCAAACAATTTGACCCACTGCGTATGATGCGGCAGAATACCGCTGTGCAGCATGTCGGGATTGGTGACTACGACATGCCCTGCCTGGCGGATCGCGCGGCGTGCCGCCGCCGGAGTATCCCCGTCGTAGGTATAGGTCTTGATATCGACCCCAAGCAGCTGGATCAGTTCATACAGTTCACTGACCTGGTCTGCAG
>JAFZPO010000167.1 GCA_017550305.1 Clostridia bacterium | reverse complement strand
TCCACGTCAATACTGCCCAAAGGGGAATAAAAATCCAGCTGCAGCGTGTTCTGCCAGTGAGCCAGACGGCGCTGCCATTCCGAGTGCATATACTTCATGAGCTTATTCTCCTTTTGTTCAATCCGCACTGTCTGTAATGGAACATATCATTATTATAATGCTTAATGCACGATGTTTCAATTTCTTTTGGTGATCAGATCAGATAGGCCTTATGTGTCCGTGAAAAAACTCCGGATAGTTCTATTTTGCTTGCATAGTATCTTTTGTATCACTATAATGATAACAAGGAGACATTCATAACACTGTTAGGAGGACATCCCGAATGAAACGATTGATCTGTCTGCTGCTGGCCATTATGCTGCTGATCGGCTGTGTGGCTGTGGACGCGTTTGCCGAGAATGGGCTGGAGGATGTATATTGCAGCGAAAAAGACTTTTCCACTAAATGCGATCCGGACTACATCACTGAGTGGGAAGAAGGCAACGGCCTGCGTATCTGGCTGGATGGGAAAGGCTATGTGCCAAACATCCTGATCTGGCGCCGGTCGATCGACAAGAAATTCAGTGATCCCGTAAACTACCTGAACAATGTTTACAGGGAATACATGGAGGAAAAGTATAATAACGCCGTGACCACGGACCAATGCAGGACAGTGAAGATCGGGGACAAGACAGTATACTTTGCCCGCTATCACTATATAGCCAACGGCAACAAGCTGGTCATGGCCCGCATTATCGAGGTCAGGGATGACGGTGATGTGGAATATGCAGCCAAACATTCGGAGGACGAACCGGATGAAGCCATGGAAGCATTGGAAATGGCGGTAAAGTATTATAATACCGGAAAGCCGGCGGCAGGGAAGCAGACGGCCGGAAAAGCTACTGAAAAACCTGCGGCAGGGAAAAAGACGACAGGGAAAGGCACAGCCCTGAATGTAACCAAGGCCAAGCCTATTATATCCGGTACGAGCCAGTATAAGGACGGCCGCATTCATATGTATCTTCCGAACGGCTGGCAGATCCTGACCCAGAGCGATTATATGACTTTCTGCTTCAAGGCCTGGGATCCTTCCAGTCCAAACCGTACGATTTTCCTGTTCATGAAGATGGAACCTTTCCTGAAAGGCCAGGCCGCTTTGAAATGGTATAAGAACAAGGCGGGAAGTACCCAGGACAGTGTTTACAGGATCTATTCGGAAGCGCCCGTGATGGATAGCTGCACGATAGACGCGCTTCTGAAATCGATCCCGCAGATCCGCGATTACTGTGATCTGTTCTATGCGAGCGGATTGACGGTCAGTTCATCCGTGCTTCCGCAGATGACGGATGTGGAGATCCTTGAGAAGACACCGAGCAAGCTGCCTGCGCCTTCGGACTGCAAGGAAAACGTGATCGCCCGCATATCGTACAAAGATTATCTGGGTGCGCCTTGTGAAGGCCTGGTCACGGCGCAGCCGAGAAATCCGGCGCAGTATTATCTGGACGGCGTGGATACGCTTCCCTATGTGGTAAACCTCTTTATGGGCGTAACCGCCCCGGCAGGTGAGCTTGAAGAGATCGAGCCGGTACTGACCGAATGCCTGGGTTCCTTTGGCTTCGAAAGCAGTTATGTACAGAAAGCGATCAACCTTTCAAATGATCAGACACAGCAGCTGAAAGAGCAGCTCAGACAGATCGAAGCGGCACATGATGCCTTGATGGAAGCCTGGTATGCACGCGAGCAGGCACACGATATCGCTTTCCAGAAGCTCAGTGACAGCATCATGGGCTATGACCGGCTGTATGACAGCAGCACGGGTGAGATCTACCGTGTGGATGTGGGCTTCTATGATTCCTACAACCTGAATCGGTATGAGTACAGCAATTCCAATCTTCAGCTGATCGACAGCAGTTCACAGCAGTATTACCTTCAGGGCGTAGACTACTACATTACGAAATAACATGCGCCTTCTGACCGGTGCCATGGAAAGGGAACCGGACAAGGAACGGATCGGAATACGGACAACGGAGAACTTGATATACGGATAGGAGGATTGTTTCATGAGCGAAAAAAAGCAGCAGTATTCAAAGTTCTTTCATGGGTTTATGATCTACTTTGCCTTGTGGGCTTTTGCGGCCTTTGCGATCCTGTATGGGATCAAGTTCATCTATGAAGGCCAGATGAACGGATATGAGGGGTTTGATCTGGTCATGCTCATCATCGTGAACGCACTGCTGATCGGCCTGGGGTTATTTGCGATAAAGGTACGGTTTGACCTGGCAGGCTACAAGGAAAAGGCGCCGAAGGAGATACTCTGGATCTGCATCATCGGTGCTGTCCTGTGCCTTGCTAACTACTGGGTGGAGGATATTGCCGGAGACGACTTCAACAGGTCGCTGCTTTCCACTGCGTTTATCCTTGCTGTCTGGGGGTTTGGTGTATACAGGTATTACCGCCTTCATGCCGATCTCTTTGTAAATTAAAAAAACCTACCCGCATATGGAACTTTTTCCGCGCTCATCCGTCTAAAGAAACAGAATCGGGAAAATGATCAGGAGGATGCGGGCGTGAAAAAGGCATGGAATTGGATGATCCTTGTGATACTGGCTGCCGGAATGATGCTGCCCATTTGTGCTGAAGCACTGGGCAGGACGGGAACCGTTCCAAGGATCATATTATTCACATTTTACCGGCAGGCAGGATGGGGTGACCGGGTACAGATCGGCTGTGTGGACGAGAATGGCGGCATATGGGCCGGAGCAGGATTTGACAGCACGCTCAAATGGCCGTATAAGGCGGAAGAACAGCTCGCTTATCTGCAGAGCGGGAAGAATCTGGAAAAGATCGGACAGATGGATTCCGGTAAACTGTTTGACCTGAAGGGGCTTGTTGAGAGTGTGCCGGATCAGGGACAGAAATCATATCCGGCTGCCAATGATGCGGGAACGGAGAAGAGCTATGCCGTTCAGTATGACCGGGAGGGAAAGGCAAGCATTATCCTGCTGGGAATGTCCGGGGACGACTGCTTTGAGAACTTTGATCCCGGCGCGCAGGCGCTCTATCGGCTGCTGCGTGAAATAATCCCCGTCGTGACTTCCTATGGCGCACCCATGGGTCCGGGCGGTTTCCAGCCTGTGCCTGTCTCCATATTCTGCAAAATGGAAAATGTGGATTTCGAACAGGTCACGATAACGGCAGGACGTTCGGACTGCGAAGCTGGGTATATGGAACTGACCGTAAGTGATGCGGAACGGGAAAGCATTATTCACCTGATGACGAATGGCTTTGTGACGGGGAAAGCAAATGCGTCCTTGGTGACAGGAGGAACATTTACATTTGTGTTCTCTGACAATGCAGGGAATTATCTCGGGAGCATTGAATTGTATAAAGGACTTCTTGTCCGGTCAGACGGAATGTATTCGATCTCAAAGTAACAGGAGGAAAACACGATGAAAAAGTTTTGTGCAATTTTGCTCAGCTGCCTGATGCTGTTTTGCGCTGCTACGGCGTCTGCTCAGGATACAACTGAAGTATCGATGGAGGATCAGATTCTGACAGTTACCATAAACGATATCGAGTATGTCCTGGGAACCAGTACTGTGCAGGATCTCGTGACGAACGGCTGGACATATACGGTCGAAGAAGACGGGACGTTTGCGTTTTATGATCCCGAATTCGAAAGCTATTTCTATGTGACCACATCGGCGGGCGCACCGGATGATCCCATTGCTGTAATCGATCTCATGTGGGCGGACGGAGTTCCTGCGGCATACTGCGGGTTTGCGGCTGATCAGGAACCTGCCGAAAACGAAAAGACTTTAATGGAGTGGCTGACTGAGAACTTTGAGACCGAAGTGAACGAAGAGGGCACGCTGGTTGCACGGTATGTGCTGTCGGACGGCCGTGTGCTGCAGGCCGAAACAAAAGATACCCGGGTCAGACTGTCGCTGACAGTACCCGGGCAACCAGTGTGATGCTCCCTGTTTGAACCTGAGAACGATATAACAACGATCTGCCGCGGAGAACCGCGGCAGATCGTGTGTTTACAAGCGAACCTTAAGAATCGCTCCTGAGGCGGGTGGCATCTGCATAGAACGCATTCATTTCCTCTTCGGTGGGGAATACGGCAACATACATCTGATTGCCCATCGCGCCCGACAGAGCGTCGGGGATGCGTTCCATCATGCGCATCTGCTTTGAGTATTTTGCCGCAAACTCTTCATGATTCATGAGGAAAGGCTTGCCGTCCCTGCGGCCGGCGAATGCGCAGAAGTAATGCGGGCCCTGAGGCTTGGTAGAGCGGTCGAACGCGATCATGTCCGCCCAGATCTTATATACATCCGTGCTGTTGGCATAGTTCATCATATCGGGGGAGAACCCGCCGCAGGGACGCATGTTTACTTCCAGGGCTACTACGTCGCCCTTCTTGCCCATGTACTGGTCACAGGTGAGACGGAAGAATTCGAAGTGGACGAAGCGGCTCCTGACGCCGAAACTCTTTACTGTGGCACGCCCGGCAGCGCGTACATCATCTGCCAGGTCCTTAACGATATAGTACAGGGAATTATCGTTGTTGTTCACGATGTCCATGATCGAATTGGGAGTGACGTTCCCGGTCTCGAAGATGGGTTTGCCGTTACTGTCGATGATCGCATCGTAACTGTTGACTTCGGCAGTAACGAACTCTTCCATGATATAACGTACCTTGGGCTCTTTTGTGCTCAGGAATTCCCAAAGCCCCCATTCGTTTTTCAGCTTGTAGGTGTGGGATGCGCCTACTCCGTTATCCGGTTTTACAATGACCGGGTATCCGACTTCATTAATAAACTTGATGCATCCGTCATAATCGTCCACGATATGATACCGTGCGGTACGGATGCCGGCGGCTTGATAGTATTCCTTCATGCCGCTTTTGTATTTGATGCGGCCAAGGTCTGCGGTTTGCCAGCCACTGGTGATGTGGAAATCCGTACGCAGTCTGGCGTCCTGCTCCAGCCAGTATTCGTTGTTGCTCTCCAGCCAATCGATACGTCCGTACTTGTGGATAAAGAAGCCTACAGCACGGTATACTTCTTCATAGTTTTCCAGGCTGGCTACCTTGTAATACTCATCCAGACTGCTCTTTAGGTCCAGATTAAGCTCATCATAAGGCTGATCACCAATACCCAGAACACGCAGGCCGTTCTGCTTCAGCTCCCTGCAGAACATCCAGTAATTAGTTGGGAAATTAGGAGAGATAAAGACAAAGTTACGCATGGATCACACCCCTTCCTTTCAGATCAGTTGCTCTCAGTCGATCAGATGCGGCACGTGGTATTCAACCTGCTTATACCACCAATCCCAGTCATGTGCACAGTCAGAACCCCAGACATCCACCCAGATATTGATACCCTTCTCGTGGCATATCTCAGCTACCCTGAAGGTGGTTTCAGGCATTTCCCAAGGGCCCGTGCCTACTACGATGATGCCCCGGTGACGGTTATATTCCTCGATATAGGGATGATCCGGGGACATGCCTCTCAGATAATCGACAGGGCTATTCAGATATACCAGATCATCCATATAATTGCCAAAGCCATAGCTGGCAGTATAGATGCCGCTCAGTGCCAGCAGTCCGTCAAACAGGTCGGGACGGCGGACGTACAGGTTGGCCGCATGGGTCGCGCCCAGGGAACAGCCGAAGGCGATCACGCCGGGATGGCCGGTCCAGCCGTTGCGGGCGTTGACCATGTCGCGGATGAAGGGGACGGCTTCATCAAAGATGAAACGCATCCACTGCTCATGCCGCTCAATGCGCCAGCGCGGATCCCCGCCGGTATTGCTCCAGGTCTCCTGATCGATCGTATCGATGGAAAAGACCATAATACGTCCGGAATCGATCCAGGGACGCCATATGTCTGTCATACGGAAGTTTTCAAAATCAAAGAAACGTCCGTTCTGACAGGGTATGAAAAGGACGGGCCTGCCTGCATGACCGTATACTTTTATTTCCATATCCCGGCTCAATGCGGGACTGTATTCTTTGAAATACTGGGTCTCCATACAATCACTCCCTGTTGTAGAACAAGACCTGCATAAACATGGGGATCTGCTCTTCCCAGCTGGCCTCGCAATGATCCCCGTTGGGGACGATGCGGCTGGTCAGCAGTACGCCGCGTTCCATCAAAGCATCAGCGGTATCCATATAGCAGTGCAGCATATCCTTGTGGTTTCCCATCTCCCGGGATCCGTAATCCATATACACTACGGTTCCGCGCCGATAACGGCTTTTCCGGATCAGGGGCGTCATCCGGCCGTCGACCAGCCATACGGATGGCGATAGTGCTGCGGCGCGGCTGAAGACCTTGTTATATACCGTGACTGCGTACAGGCTCATGAGCCCGCCCATGCTGCTGCCTGC
The DNA here is from genome assembly GCA_017550305.1 of Clostridia bacterium. Lineage (GTDB taxonomy): Bacteria > Bacillota > Clostridia > Christensenellales > Aristaeellaceae > SFMI01. The sequence continues at coordinate 5,191 of JAFZPO010000167.1, read as the reverse complement.
GATCCAGGTGTGACTGCGGTCCGGAAGCGTGGGATATCTCTTGTCGATCATGGGCTTCAGGGTGCCGCAGAGCCAGTCCATGTATTTCTTTCCGCGGCCGACGATCCGGCCGAACTCCGGGACATAAAAGGTAAACGGCGAATACTCGTTGAGCCTGCCATGGGGACGGCGGTGATTGCAGTCTACAGCCACTACGATCAGGCCGGTCCCATGCGAATCAAGATATTCGCCCATTCCCCAGCTTTTTCCGTAAGTCGCATCGCTGTCAAAAAAGACGTTGTGCCCGTCGAACATATAGAGCACAGGAAAGCGCGCTTCGGGATCATCCTGTGCCTGCTCGGGCAGGTATACATAGACTGTGCGCGGTTTTTTGCCGGTGATGGGAACTCCCCATTTTTCTATCATGAGTATTACCGTCCTGCAATGATCGTTGGTACAGTTTCAGTTTAGCACAGGCAGGTTGAATAAACAAGGCAGAGACATATTTAGAACGGTCGTTTGACAGCGAGGGGATTCAGCGGTACACTAATGCCGGTTAAGCCGGTGATAAGGAGCATCTATGGATAAGAATAATAAGAGCAGCTGGTTCTTTCAGAATACCGCCTGTGAGTTCTTTCCGTGCCATCAAGGAGTAGCTGAGGAGGATTTCAATTGCCTGTTCTGCTATTGCCCGCTGTATGCGCTGGGAAAAAACTGCGGAGGGGACTGTGAGTATACGGCGAAAGGTATCAAAAACTGCGAGAACTGTACCTTTCCGCACCGCAAGGAGAACTATGAAAAGATAATTGCGCGTTTCCCGGAGATCGCCGGTGTTGTGGAAAGGGAAGACAAGGAAAGATAGAATACTTGCATTACATTCAAGCAGATTACAGAAAAGAGGAGTGCTGGCCATGGAAGAGCAAACAATCACTATCGTCATCAGGACACAGGGCGAGAAATGCGAAATGACCGACGAACAGATCAGGGAATGGTATGAAACAAACATAAAAGGGCTTTTTAATCCTGCTTACGGAACGCCTGAGATCACGGTGAACGTCAAGCGGACTTTCAGATAAAGCATTATCTGTTCAGCTGGATACGGACAGTTAATTGATATGACGAAAGGTGCGGTTTCATGTACGGAGCGATACTGGGGGACATGATCGGTGCCCCGTATGAATTTGACCAGGGCGGAAAGACCAAAGATTTCCCGTTGTTTATCGCTGCTTCCCAGTTTACGGATGACACGGTCATGACGATTGCAGTGGCAGAAGCACTTCTGGATACCTGCGAAGCAGATGATGACACGATCCTTGCTGCCTTGGCGGCGTGCATGCAACGCTGGGGCAGGAAATATCCGGACGCCGGTTATGGGCTCAGGTTCATGCATTGGCTTCAGGTACAGGACCCACAGCCGTACAACAGTTATGGGAACGGGTCCGCAATGCGCGTAGCTTCAGCCGGCTGGCTGTTTGACTCTCTTGAAAAGACCCGGCATATTGCAGCCCTGACGGCCTCTGTCACGCATAATCATCCGGAAGGCATCAAAGGTGCGGAAGCTGTGGCCAGCGTGATCTATCTGGCGCGCACAGGGACATCCAGAGAAAACATCAAAAAGTATATCGAAGAGCAGTTCCATTACGACCTTTCCAGGACTTGTGACGACATCCGGCCAGCGTATCATCACGTCGAGAGCTGCCAGGAGACGGTGCCGGAAGCAATCACGGCATTCCTGGAAGGAGAAGATTTCGAAGATGTGATCCGTATGGCGGTCTCACTGGGCGGTGACTGCGATACTCTGACTTGTATTGCAGGAAGTATGGGCGAAGCTTTCTTCGGTGTCTCTGAGCAACTGAAAACAGAATGCAGGAAACGGTTGACCCAGGATATCCTGGCTGTGCTGGATCGGATTGAGAAGCGTAGGATTATAGCAAACGGCTGAGAGAAAACCATAAACAGATAAACAAACGCCCTTTCCAAGCAAATGATTATCCTTGCATGGAAAGGGCTGTGCTTGTTTTGATGCTTTTTTACAGGGGTTCCTTATTCGTCAGCTTCGCGGGACTCTGCACCGTTTGCAAGTGCCTTTGCGTATTTTGCACTCATTAGGTCAGATGAATAAAGATATGCTTCACCGTTCACGTCAGCAGTGCATTCACAGATGTCCTGATACGCTGCATCGGTTTTCATTTGCGCAATGACTGCACGCATCCGCTCCTTATCGAGGAAGAAAGGCTGCCTTGCGAAATAGTAAACCGGAGTGGGCGTGGGAAACGCTTTGCAGTTGAAGCGAACCATTTCCGCCACGGTGCGGGCGTCATCTTTTTCCAGTGTCAGCATGGCGATCTTTGCGTAGTTATGAGCCATGAGTTCATCGGAATAGAAGTAGACGTCCTTGTGCCCTTCCACAGTACAGATATCCCTGCAGCTTTCATCCTGCCAGAGCTCATCCAGAAGAGCATCGATGTCTTCTTCGTCCCTGCTGATCAGTGACTTGGGTGTGATCAGTGAGGCCCCGCAGCGTTCGCGGATAAAGCATGCCAGCAGCTGCGCTTTGGTTTTCTCGGGCTCCGGGGGCATTTCCGGTTCCGGGGCGGAAGGAACGAACGGATCTTCCACGTCCGGCAGAGACTGCATGTAATCAAAGATGTCCGGCTTACTGTTTGCGGTTCCCTCTGCCGCGGGCGTTTCTGCTGTCCGCTGCATTGCGGGATCCAGCGCATCACTGAATTCGCCCGGGATCTCACTGGGCTTCATACTGACTTCTTTCGAGAAGCCCGGTTTTCTGCGTCCGAACAATGCCATGTATCAGACCCTCCTTTGTGTCAGCGGGGAATCAGATCAGGCCCAGCTCTTCGAGCTTGTCGGCACAGTCGCCCAGGTCAAACTTCTCCAGCGTTGCACGGGTGGGGATACCGGTCTCCTTGTCCCAGCCCATAGCTTCATACCACATATCCAGGCTCTTTTCCCAGTCCTCGCGGTCCAGCTTGACGGTACCTTCTTCAAAAGCCTTGAAGTTCGGCTCTTTGTCAAACACCCAATCGCTGACCTTGTCATGATCCTTGCGCAGGTTGGTACTGCCCAGGTTCAGCTTGAAGCTGACAGCGGTCATGACACGCAGGAGCTGGGAGATACGCTCGGAATCCCGTTCCTGATCCTCGCGGGTATAATCCTCACCGATCACGGCGGTCATATACTTTCCGTCCAGGTCCAGGTCGCCGATATAATTGCGCTTCTTGGCGGTGGAGATGGTCATGGGGTACATCCAGTTGCACAGCGTGGCGCTGTCATGCCACTGCTTGCCGATGAATGCCCATTTGGCCAGCTTGATTTTGTTCGCGTTGATGGGGGTATATTTCTTCTGGGCATCCGTGCAGCCTTCGCCGAAGAAGTACTCCAGGACGGGCTTGGTGATCTCATTATAAGGCGCGCCTGAAGAGCAGAAGTTGATCAGGTGATGGATCATGCAGTCACGGTTGTACATCATGCTGTACAGCGTGCCGGCCTGCCAGCAGTTTTCGGGACCATGGTGACGCGGATAGCCGTTATGGCCGATATTGAAGTTCTTGGCATTGACGAAATCATAGAAGCTGACACCCGCCACGTTCTTGGCCGGGTCGTCCATGCCCCACTTCTCATACAGGCGGTAAGTACCAAGGCCCAGATCGCCGAACAGACCTTCACCGGTGGAAATACGGCGGTAGCACTCTACGACCCAGCGGGGGTCGCCGCTCTCCATCAGATCCCAGGGAATGGTCTCCCATTCACCGGGATACAGACGGTCGGCAACGTCCTTCAGAACGCCTGTCTGATAGGCCATGTTGAAGTCTTCATACAGGTTGCCGTAGTTGCACCATACGCCGTAATCATCTGCAGCACGGGAACCCGCGCCGCCCAGGATCATCTTGGCATCGCCGTCATCGGCAAAGCTGTGGGTGGACTTGACTTTCTCACCGGTAGCAGCATCGACGTGGTCAGGATACCACTCAAGCATCTTGATGATGGGCATGCAGGTGTTGGATACGTGGGTGGGCAGATCATACTCGGCCAGCGGATCCATTTCATACTCGGTATAGCAGCGCACCGGGCAGGAAGAGCAGCCGCCCTGCTTGACGGTATACTTTTCGGCGGTCTCGCCAAAGTCGAACACGCCCTTGTTGCAGCGCAGTGCCGCCACATTGATCTGGCCGCTCGGCTGCTCACCCATGTCGATGGGACCTTTGCTGGCCTTGTCCCAGGTGATGCCGGGAGCACCCTGCCAGCGGTTGTTGGTAGCGACATATTCAGACCAGCTCTGGGCATGGCAGGGAACGGTATGGTTATTGTTGCCGCCGACCAGGTCACGGATCATGTAGTTGGACAGCTCGCGTACTTCGACAGGGCGTGCGATCTTCACAGCGCCGGTGCCGCGTACAACGACTGCCTTGACCTTTTTGCTGCCCAGCAGAGCGCCGATGCCGGCACCGCCGCTGTTGCCGAAGGAGGTGACGATGTTGGACATGTGCACCAGGTTCTCACCGGCTGGACCGATGCTGGCCACATCGAACTCGGGGCCGTTTTCCTTGGCCAGGGTCGCGTTGACCTCGAAAGTGCCCTTGCCCCAGATGTGGGAGGCGTCCTCGATGGTGACGTTGTCGTCTTCGATCTTGATGTACACGGGCTTGTCGCTGACGCCCTCGACGATCATGGCGTCATAGCCGGCATACTTGAAGGCGTGAGCGATATGGCCGCCCATGTGAGCGTCCACGATGGAATAGCCCTTGGACCAGCAGCTCAGCAGGGTGATGTTCATACGGCCGGAGCAGGGAACGCCGGAAGCGGTCAGGGGGCCGACGCCGAACACGCACTTCGCGTCGGGGCCCAGGGGATCGGTATCCATGGGGACCTCGTCCCAGATCACCTTATAGCCGAGACCCATGCCGCCGATGTAGGGGCGGTACTTGGGCAGGGTGTTTTCCTTGGTGATCTCGCCGGTGGTCAGGTTAACGCGCAGGACGGTGCCCGCCCAGCCGTTGATGCCATTCTTTACAGACATTGTTTATCTCCTCCTGTTATTCGTCAGTTCATGTGAGACCTGTCAGACGGCCTGAGAGGCGGATACGATACGGTCCCAGGGCACGATGGACAGCGCGCCGGAGGGGCAGCCCTCGGCACAGGCGCCGCACATGATGCACTTGGAGGACTTGTGGGTCTCGGGGTTGACGGTCGGCAT
>JAFZPO010000166.1 GCA_017550305.1 Clostridia bacterium | reverse complement strand
GGACCTTCTTTGCCTGGAATCCAATAGAACCGTCCATGTTGCGGGGGAGTCCGCACAGGACGCTGTGGGTGCCGAAGGAATCGCACAGTGCCTTGATATGGCGGACATCCGGACCGAAACCGACTCGCTTGTAAACGCTGTGAGGGCTTGCAATGGTACGCGTTTCATCACATACCGCAATGCCGATGCGCACATCGCCCACATCCAGCGCTACGATGCGCCCCTGCGGTTTCATCTGTCGAACTTCTCCGTCATATAGAAGTGTACCAGCTCCTCCAGGAGCTCGTCACGCTCGAGACGGCAGATCATGCTGCGGGCATTGTCGTAACTGGTGATATACGTGGGATCCCCGGTCAGGATAAATCCGGTGATCTGCGTAATGGGGTCGTAGCCCTTTGCCTGCAATGCACGGTAAACGTGTTGCAGGATCTCTTTGGCTGTGCTGCGGCCACCCGAAACCGGCTGCAGTTTTGTGGTTTCAAACAGATTGGACATGGCAACGCCCCCCTTCCTTTATATTATTATACCCTTCCTATATCAAATGCGCAATAGGGCAAATTGTGCAGAAAAGACGACATTTTGCATAAAAAGCCATATATATGGTGGTTATGGCATATTATTCGATGTCTTCGCCACGCTCCAGCGCTGCGATCATCTCCACGCGGATCGAATGACGTCCGCCGCTGTCGAAGCCGGTGGTCAGGAAGGTACGTGCGATCGCTTTGGCGAGCTCAGGACCTATGACGCGGGCACCCATCGCGAGCATGTTCGCGTTATTGTGCTGGCGGGCCAGTCCGGCAGACACGGTTTCAGAGCATGTGACACAGCGGATCCCCTTGATCTTATTGGCTGCGAGTGCTACGCCCAGTCCGGTCCCGCAAAGCAGGATGCCGAACTCGCATTCTCCGCTTGCAACGGCGCGCGCGGCACGGGCGGCATAGATCGGATAATGGCAGCTGACGGGCTCGTAGGTGCCAAAGTCCTTGTACTCAAGCCCCATCTCATCCAGAAGGGATTTGATCTCCTTTTTGAGTTCCAGTGCCGAATGATCATTGGCGATGGCGATCATGACGATATTCCTCCGTTTTTTTGATCCGGGTTCAGCATAGCACCGCATATTATTGACGTCAAGACTTAAGAGGCAGGTTTGCCTTTTTTTCTGTAATCAATTATAATCATAGCGAGTTGTTGAAGGGAGAAAACACCGGTGCTGGGAATTGCTTATCTGCTGGTCTATCTTTTGTGCGGCTGCCTGATCATACGGTCGCTGCTGCCGCGCAAGGGAGTTGTCGTGCGTATCTGGCTGGGGTGTGCGCTGGGAATGCTGCTTATGATGTGGCTGCCGGCGCTGTTCGCTTTTGCGTTCAGCTTTTCCGTGAAAGCGCATCTGCTGGCGCTGATCCCGCTTGCGGTCCTGACAGGTGGCTGCTTCTTTTTCCTTCGCGACCGGGAACCCGCTGCTGCTTTCGGAAAGGATGAAAAACGCCAGCTGATCATACTGGCCTGCGTGGTGGTGCCGCTGACGCTGCTGGGAGGTTACCTGCAGTATACGCATGACCTGCGCGAAGTGAACGGCGCGCTGCATGTGGGCCAGAGCACATATGGCGATCTGCCGCTGCATCTGGGGATTATCAGCAGTCTCCGAAATGCCGCGTTCCCGCCTGATTACAGTATCCTGCCTGGCGAACGACTGGTTTATCCGTTCCTGGCTGACAGTTTCTCCACATCGTTCATGCTGTTTGGCATGTCCCTGCGTACTGCCTATGTCTTTACGGGCGTGCTGATGATGGCTATGGTCTATGGCGGCGCGGTCCTTCTGGCCTGCCGTATGACCGAGTCAAAGAAAGCAGCGGTTATTGCTGTGCTGCTGGTGTTCATTAACGGCGGGCTCGGTTTCCTGTACAGTATCGACACGTTGGGCGTCAGCAACGGCAGCAGCAGTGTCAATCCGCTTCAGGCAGGCACATGGGGGGAGAGGCTTTCGACCATCCTGAACGGCTGGTACCAGACACCGGCGAATCATGCTGATTTTACGTATTACAATCTGCGCTGGAGCAATATCATTGCGGACATGCTGGTCCCGCAGCGTACGTTCCTGGGCGGGTGGTGCATGCTGATTCCCTGCATATACCTCCTGTATGATGGCCTGACAGCCCGGGAGAAGAATGTGAATTACAGGCAGATCATTCTGCTGGGCATCATGGCAGGCGGAATGCCGCTGCTGCATACGCATTCCTTCCTCGCGCTGGGCCTGATGAGCGCAGGATGGATGGTATACGACCTGATCCGGCGTCGCGGCCATGGGTTCGCAGGCTGGTTTGCATACGGGGCGATCGCAGTTGTCCTGGCAGCTCCGCAGCTGTTTTTCTGGACATTCCGGCATACGACGGGAAACGGCGGGTTCGTGCAGTTCCAGTTCAACTGGGTCAATAACTCGGGCGGGAACGGCCTGCGTGACGGGTATCTCTGGTTCTATATCAAGAATATCGGCTTGCCGGTACTGCTTCTGATCCTGTCGCTGACTGACAAAAAGCCGCATCGCCGCCGTATTGCCGCAGGTGCGTTCGTGATCTTCATTGCGGCGGAGTTTATCCGTTTCCAGCCGAATGAGTACGACAATAACAAACTGTTTTACGTATGGTGGCTCTTGTGTTCTGTACTGGCTGCCGAATACGCGGTCGAGATATTCGAGCGCATGCGCGGCCTGCGTTCAAGGTATGTGCTGGCCGTGATAATGGCTGTTGCCTGCTTTACTACGGGCACGCTGTCCATCGCGCGCGAATGCGTGAGCGATTACCAGATGTTCTCACGCGCAGACGTTCAGACGGCAGAGTTTGTGGAGGAGAATACGCCTGAGCACAGCACGTTCATCTGCTGGACGCAGCATATCAACCCAGTGTCTGCCCTGGCAGGCCGCAATATCGTATGCGGACCGGCGCTCTGGCTTTCCTTCCATGGATATGATTTGCGCGACAGGGAAGCGGATATCCGCGCGTTCTATGCGGATCCTGAAGCCAATGATGAGGTGCTCCGCCGGTATGCCGTTGACTATATCCTGATTGGGGAGTATGAGACATCCAGCCTCACGATAAACGAGGATGCGATCGCTTCACGCTATCCGTGTATTTTTGAAAGCGATAACGGGAATATGCGGATCTACCAGGTGGTGACGGACTGATGCTTGAGCGCTTTTTGCGGTATTCACTCGAACGTTCGCAGAAGATCTCCATGATCGCCGAGATCGACGGCATCATGAAGAAGATGACGGTGACGATCGTGCGCATGGATGAGAAAGAGATCTCATATGTGACGTCGCGTTCCACAAAAGAAAAGACGCTGGACAGGGCGAGTATTCTCTCTGCGAGCTATGCACGGGGGGATGAAGGGGATACGCTGAAAAAGGAAAATCGTAAATTCTCAGAGTAACTTCCACAGTAGAAACATCGGTGGAAGTTACTTTGGAATAGCGGACGTTACTTTGAGAAACCCAGCAATAATCAGCACTAAAAGCAAAGCATCACAGCAGGGTCAGAAGCAGAAACGGGGAAAAAAGCGGGAAAAATGAAGGCTGAAACAACAACAGGAAGATTCTTTGTGACGGTCTTGCATAAAAGAACGCATGTCAACCAGCCCGAATGCGGGTATTTCTCAAAGTAAGTTCCGCTTACTAACGGAAGTTACCTTGAGAAAAAGAACCGGGTTATATCGGGAAAAGAGTTTGGATATAAAGGATGAAACGGTCAGGAAGATCAGTCCTTGTTCCCGGCAGTGCGCAGTCTTCCCTTCAGCAGAGCGGGAGACTGGATCACGTCGACGGGCTGAACGTAGAAAACCCCCAGTGTCTCGGCAAGAGAAGCTGAAAAGAGCGCCGTAAAGACATCGTATGCAGATTTGCCGTGCAGGTCCTTGCGTATGACACCGTTCACGTGTGACATGACCAGATCGATATCCTTCTGGGTCAGATCGTCGAATGATGTTCCCTTGGGAAGGATGTCACGGAGCATCGTATGGTTCTTTTCGACACGGGGCTTGTCACTGGAACAATAGGGCTCCGCAAAGAAGAGCATC
>JAFZPO010000165.1 GCA_017550305.1 Clostridia bacterium | reverse complement strand
GCTGGTGTCCAGAACACTTGTGTGGGTACCATCCTTAATAGCATAAATGACTATGCTTTCCCTTTCTCCCAGTTCCAGATCCGTATCGACTTTGACGTGCGGCGCGCTGATAGGACCGCCTTTCATTGCTTGAATGCTATAAGCATCCAGCACTTCCAGTCCTTTTTCCATCTCGATATCGACTGTGGAAACTAAAGGCTGCGGCTGTCCTCTAAAGCCCTGAATCGAGTAAGACGCCTTTTCAGTCGCCCATGAATCCATCGACTTAAGAGCTGAACCAAATCCGAATGTGGTAAAGCAATTAGTCGTGAACCTAATCGTTCCATCAGCATCCGCCTGGCTCGCTATTTTTTGAGCCTTGCCGCTGACAAAGCTGACCACTTCCAGCGCTTCGGCAGCTTCTGTAATATCATTAAATTTTACAGTCACTGTGACTGGTCGATTGAGTTCGATCGTTTCATCATCAATACTGAGCTCAATGAACTTTATATAGAAAACCGTATCATCACCAGTCCAGCCCAAGGCTTCAGATATATCTGCCAGATAATCGGCGCCGGTGACCTCACGGGCAGTTAATTCGGCTTCATCAGGAATGCCTGATTCCTCGCTGAAAGATATTGTCACGCAATATTTCGCGCTACTAAACTCAAGTGTTTTTTGATTGTCTGGATCGATCGGTATGTCTACATCCTTATAGACGGCTTCGATCACTTTATCTATAGTGACTAAAGTTTCACCTGTAAACGCATCATCACCGTCATACCATCCAGTGAACACCTGCCCAGGTATTTCCGGTGCCTCCGGCATAGGATCAACGACAGCACCATCAGCAACAAAGAAAGTGGTGAAGACATCGCCATTCACTGTAAATACTACAGTATGGTATAAAGGCTTGCTGAGTTGTCCGGATACAACAGTCTCACTGACATCTGCAATTGAGCCCGCAGCAAAGCCAACACTGGGGCACATCTGCACCAGTATCAGCAATGTCAGAACAATTGCAGTCAGTTTCTTCATTTTGCTTCTCCGTAATCGGGGATCACAATGTGTGTACGGTAATTCTTTTTTTGCAGAGTATATAACATCTGTTATTGTCCGCAGTCGTCCTCCGGTACAGCCTGATACTGTACCTTCGCTCTTATATCCCACATCAGGCTTTCCAGGCTTGCGGTGTATTCGTAAGTCTCCCCTATTCCAACCGTCTCCCAACCTTCGCCCTTGTTGACTTCCCAGATGACCGTGACGTCCTCGTTCTCTTCAAAGCCCTCAAGCTCTACCGTCAGAACGATGGTCGCACCACTCATAATGCAGTCTCCGGCGGAACTGCGAACAATGACCTTGCGTACAGGCTCCTCTGCAACTGTCTTTTTTTTCGCAGCCTGCTCTTCAATCTGATCCTCAGGTTCCGTTTTAGTTTCTTCTTCCGGCTCATTCTCAGGATCATCTCCTGGTTCAGCTTCAAGTTCCGCTTTAGGTTCTGCTTCCGGTTCAGTTTCCGGTTCAGTTTCAGTCTCAGTTTCAGGCTCAGTTTCGTCAGCCGGCTCCTCCGTCAGGGTATATTCCGCGATTTGAGAAGGCTCATCATTTATGTCTGTATCTGTCTCCGAAACATCAGGAATCAAATCCTCTGGAGTTTTCTCGAGAGGTTCGCCTAAGTCCTCAGCCGCTTCCGTATCGGGTTCTTTTTCGGCTGACTCTTCATCGATTTCATCGACCGTCTCGGATGCTTGTGCTTCTGCAGTTTCTTCTTCGCCGAAGGCTTCCAGCAGCTCTTCTGTTGCTTCTTCAAGCTGCGGCTCATCCGCTATTTCATTGAGCTTAGCTTCGCCGGAGTCCTCCAAGGTCTCATCGGTCTGCTCCTGCGATGATTCTTCTGTCACTTCACCAACCTGGAGCTCGGAAGATTTTTCAGGCTCCCCTTCTATCGGTTCCTCCTCAGTTTCGGGATCCTCTGCACACTCATCGGCAATTTCCTTTTCGACTGGTACCAAAGGCGTCTCTGAGTCCTTGACAATATCATCTGCCGGATCAGGTTCCTGGTCATCGTTTTGATCTTCAAAAATCTCCTCGGGTTCGGGAGCAGGTATGATATCGAAGGGCTTTACGGGCACAATGATTTCCGTATCGTCCATACCAGTGACGATCAAACGGTATTCAACCGTATTCATGCTCAAATCGGCTGTCAGTCTGATAACGCTTTCTTTTCCTATCTTTTTCCAGGATGGAGCGGCGCCGGGTTTGTCTTTGGTAGTATCGTGCTCTTCCCAGCATAACGTGTATTCCATGTTAGCGTCATTGACACGCGCTCTGAAACTGAATACCATGTTCTCTAATATATCTCCCGCAGGATATACTTCAATGGTTATCTTCGCTGAAAACACGACCGGATCAGACACAGCATCAGTATGTTCCTGAGCTGGGGAAACACTTATGTTATCTTCCTCAGTTTGTGCAGACGTATCACCAAGGCCGTCAAGCGCATCCGCGGATGCGCTGATGTCCGTTTCCTGTTCAGCAGCAATGACAATAGAAATCTCGCCCGCCGTTCCCAAGCTCTGCTCTGTCTGTGGATATGACTCTGCAAGAACGTCATCGTATTCGATTGATTCAGGGTTGGTTTCAGTCACGGTAGCATAAAGCGCCTCTTCTTCAGGCACAGAATCTATGGCTTCTTCACTTACACAAAAAGCAAAAAAGCTTAATAGAAATAATAGTATAAACAGTCTTTGAATGATTTTTATCATCCCTCGTTCGCACCCCCCATAGTAAAAGCGCGCGAAAAGCGATCAGGCTATATGCTGAATTCTAGAAAACGCTTTAGTGTCTTCATAGAATTATACCACTGTATTTCGTTGTTGTGAATTCTTGTCGCAAGTTTTTAACATTTTTCTAATATACAGTTGCTGCATTTTTGCGTAATTGACACGCGTGAAACTGAACAATTATGATCTAATATGTCGACTGACGCTTAATCAATATGGTGAGAATGTTTTACTGGAAGCTATATATGTGCTGAGTATCATGTTTGACATAAAAAAGAAGTTAAAGATATTTTGACATGCATTATGTGTTATTCATTATACAGCAATCAGGTAAGTGTACCAACGAACCCAAGCAAACCGCCTGGCGGCTTATTAGAGAACTATTTCGAACAGTATTATGCTCGCTGCAGGCATATAGCCATAATCACAGGCCAGTAGTGCCATAATTCCCGGCCAGTCCGGGCCACAATTGGCGGCCACACAGTTAAGGTGCCACCCTAACTCGGCAAGGGAGGAAAGGGATGCCGTTGCGGCGAGGGGAGGAGTGAAAGTCTTTCCCCCTTAAAGCAGCTGTCTGGCCAAATCAAGCCTCTGTCTGGATGTGAGTTTATCAATCCTCTCTGTTTATCATGATAATCTGATAAAGAGACCGTGAAAGTGGCGTTTTACCTGACTTTTCATAACAAGTAAGTTTATCTGATTGTCAAATAATCAAAACCATATCGCGTATTAGTCCTATTCTTCTATATCTATTGAAATACCTGATTTGAATTCAACTGTGAATCGATCGCTGAACACGGTGATTTTCGCGATCAGCCTCCTGACCAGGGCCTCGTCAAACTCCGTTATATCAGCAGGCTGGGCTCTGATGAAATTCTGCAGGTCATTGATCTGCTTCATCTGCTCATCCCTGACAACGCTGTTGACTTCGGACTGTTTGCGCATTTCCCGGAGCCGTACGATCTCCTCCGCTATCGCATCGTAATCCTCATGCCGGTTGACCTTCTCCAGGAGTTCCTTCTGCAGTTCCCGCATGCGCTCATCTATGACCTCGGGGGAAAACACATCCTCCTGACGGACCACGGCGGCTATGTTTGACTGCAGTTTCAAAATGAAATCATCTTTTTGACACAGCACCCGGTTGATCGCGTCGATCACCGCACGTTCCAGCGCCGTTTCATTCACCGTCCTGCTCCGGCAAGCACGGCCTGTGTTTTCCAGACGGCTGCAGCACCGCCAGACTATGGACTTCACGCCCCGGTTATTCCAGTGGACGCGCCGGTAATACTCTCCGCACTCACCGCAGAAAACGATCTGCGCAAAACAGTGCTTGCCGGAAAAGCAGCGCCGCTTGCCGTTATTGCTGACATGCACCACGCGCCTTCGCGCCAGCTCCTCCTGGGCCAGCAGGAACAGATCCTTCGGTATTATCGCCTCATGGTCGTCTTCTATATAGTACTGCGGCAACGTGCCGTTGTTCTTCAGTCGCTTTTTTGAAAGAAAATCCGTGGTATATGTCTTCTGAAGAAGCGCGTCACCAATGTACTTTTCATTTCTGAGGATCTTATTTATGGTGCTGGTGTGCCATTTTGCCTTGCCCGCGCCTGTAAGGACGCCGTCCGCTTCAAGCCCAGCGGCGATCTTGTCCATACTCAGACCGCTGAGGTATTCCCGGAAAATACGTTTGACGATCTCCGCCTGTTCGGGATCAATAACCAGGTGACCATCGGCATCTTTTGTGTACCCGAGGAAATAATTGTGGTTGACCTGAACCTTGCCCTGTTGGTATCGGTACTGTATGCCGAGCTTCACGTTCTGTGAAAGGCTTTCGCTTTCCTGCTGGGCAAGCGACGCCATTATCGTCAGCAGCACCTCACCCTTCGAGTCCATCGTATTGATAGCTTCTTTCTCAAACAAAACCGGAATATTGAGTTCCTTGAGCTCACGTATGTATTTCAGGCAGTCGAGGGTATTCCTGGCAAAACGGCTGATCGATTTGGTTATTATCATGTCAATATTGCCGGTGCGGCATTCCCCGATCATACGGTTGAACTCGCTCCGGTTCTTGGTGTTAGTGCCCGAAATACCGTCGTCAGCGAATATGCCCGCCAATACCCAGCCTGGATTCAGATTGATGTAATCGGTATAATGCGCTATCTGGGCGTCGTAGCTGCCTGCCTGTTCATCACTGTCCGTGCTGACACGGCAGTACGCCGCGACCCGGAGCATGGGTTTTTCTGCATTATTCGCGGCGTTGCCCCTTCTCTTTGTAGCCGGAATGTATGTCATTGTGCTCATCAACCCACCTCACATTTGATCTGGCTGTACGCGTACTCTGCCTGCATCGCCGGGTCGTCGAAACGCCTGTCAATGGCCCCAATCGAAAAACGCGTCGGTATCCCGGGCATTTTCCTTATCGATCTTACAGTCATATGCTTTAGATCGTAAGCGCGTTTTTCCCGCTCTGCCTGTACCTTATCGAACGTCTCCCTGTCGATGATCACCGGATAGAAATCGTCGCCCAGATAGCGCCGCGTCATAAGCAGCCGCTTAACAGAAGCGTGGTACATCTCGAAGCCCGCTTCCTTTGCGGCCTTTTCCAGGCTCATCCCCGCCAGGTAATTACCATACAGCGTACGCAGTTTCAGGGCCGCAGCCTTGTCGACCACAGCGGCTCCGTTTACGATCCTGTATCCTAATGGCGTATGTCCCATTCTATCACATCCTTTCTTTTAAACTCAGTCCGCATTTCAGCCGGAAAACAAACACGTTCCGGGATTCTATGACGATTTTCTCCACGGTTTGAGTGAACAGTTCATCATCAAACGCCGTGAGCATGCCGCTTTTGCCTGTGAAGCGGAGCAAAGCGATCGCTTCACGCAGATAAGCGCCCTCGCCGCTGATGCTTTTGTTCAGCCTCTCGATCTCAGCCTTGTACTCGTCCGCTTTCCGGAGCAGGGCGTTGTTTTCCTCGTTGTATAGTATCTGATCTATAT
>JAFZPO010000164.1 GCA_017550305.1 Clostridia bacterium | reverse complement strand
TCACCAGCGCGCAGTCACCGGCCATGAAGCCGCTGCGGGCGTTAGCATTGCTGGTGCCGTAGTTGAAGGCATATCCCTTGTCGACCAGGTCTTTCCAGACCTTCATGATCTCGGCGCCGATGCCGCTCTCGGTATATTCGAGCTCAGTGGCGACACCGCCGCGGCCGTTCTCGTTGTTCAGATAGTAGCCGCCCATGCCGGCCACGAAGTTCTCGAATGTCCAGCCGTAGATGGGCATTGCCAGAGCATACTTGACCATACCGGTAGCTACCAGAGCGTCAGCAACATCAGCGATCCCCGCGAGGGTGTTGGGCACTTCAACGCCGGCAGCCTCAAAGGCGTCCACATTGTAGTACATCAGCTCGGAAGACGGGTTGAAGGGGAAGCACTGCAGCTTGCCGTTGATGGTGTAGTAGTTGCGCAGCACGTCTACGATGTCGTTCAGATCCATGAAGGGATCTTCATCGAAACGATCCTGGAAGGGGATCACGTAGCCGCTGTTGGCCAGATAGTTGGCACCCAGCTCGAACATCATGAAGACGTCGGGAGCGGAGTCGGCGGTGAAGGCGGACTTCAGCTTGGTCAGGCACTCGTCATAAGCACCCTGAGAGCTGGCGTCGACCCAGATCTCCTCCTGGGAGTTGTTGAAATCGGTAACGATCTCATTCAGAGCGTCCAGGTTGCCGCCACTCATGGAATGCCAGAAGGTGATGACTCTGCGTCCCTCGGGGATCGCAGCGGGAGCTTCTGCCATGGCAGAGCAGGCCAGCGACAGCATCATCGCAACAGCCAAAAGAACCGCGAACAGCTTTTTCATAATGGGTACTTCCTTTCTTATATTGCATGTGCTTCTGCACATTTTTTATGAACACATTATACAAACACTGTTAATTGAATGTCAAGATGAATCGGGGGACTTGGGCGAAGAAATATGGCTGAAAATATCCTGTGAAATAGGCAGGAAACAAAAGGAAAATGTCGAAAAGAAATCTGACTATTTTCATTGGAGGCGGCTTATGAGAACTACATGTACAACGGGACCGATCGTATCCCTTGTCGGCCAGGATGAGGCCATCCGTCTGATTGCGCAGGGCGGCTATGATTGCCTTGATTTTTCACTGGGTAACCTGACCCGCGATGACAGCCCGTGGCTTGAACCGGATTACAAGGAAAAGGCCGCGCATGTCGTCGAGCTGTGCAAAAAGTACGGCATCTGTGTTGGCCAGTCCCATACTCCTTTTACGTTCCGCTGGGAAGACCCGAAGGACTATGAAACGAAGGCGATCCCCAATACAATCCGCTCTCTCGAGGTCTCTGCGCTGATCGGTGCGCCAATCGCAATCGTGCATCCGCTGCACCATCTCTCGTATGCTGATTACGGCACTATGGAGTATGATCAGAACATCGAGTTTTACCGCCTGCTGCTGCCGTATGCCAAGAAGTTCGGTATCAAGATCGCAACGGAGAACATGTTCCAGTATGACACCAAGGGCAACACGATCCGCGATATGTATGCGGATATCGATGAGCTGAAGCGTGCCATGGATACCATCGCGGATGATGATCTCGTACTGTGCGTGGATGTAGGCCACTGCGGACTGGGCCGCTGCTGCACGCCGGGTGAAATGATCCGCGCACTGGGCCATGACTATGTCAAGGCACTGCATATCCACGACAATGACAATCTGCGTGACCGTCATACCGTCCCGTTCCTGGGCGTCCTGGACTGGGATGACATCTGCAGCGCCCTGCGTGATATCCGCTATGACGGCGACTTCTGCATGGAAGTGCTGGGCGGATACTACGGCCGCTTCACCGATCCTGAACTGCTGGTCAAGGCGATAGCTTTTGCTAATGACATCGGCAAGTATCTCTGCAAGAAGATCGAGGGCTGATCCCTCATAGACTGATCACTGTTATATACGGAACCCCTTGCTGTAAGACAAAACCGTCTTTTCAGCAAGGGGTA
This sequence comes from Clostridia bacterium, assembly GCA_017550305.1. Classification (GTDB taxonomy): domain Bacteria; phylum Bacillota; class Clostridia; order Christensenellales; family Aristaeellaceae; genus SFMI01. Next base: position 4,785 of record JAFZPO010000164.1, on the reverse strand, counting down.
TTGATTATTAACGATATCTGGCTGGTACTATTCCCAGAGCTTCAGCTGTTCACGCATCCATCCGTGCACGTCCATCCGGTAGACATTTGACAGGTTTTCAATGGAGAGGACATCGTTGCATTCGCCCCGCGACACACACCGGCCTTCATTGAGCAGTACGGCATGCGTGCCAAAGCGCTTTGCAAGACCGAGATCATGAACAACGGACAGTACTGCATGTCCCGGCTGTTTACGCCAATCGTCGATCAGTTCAAATATACGCTGCTGATACGGCAGGTCCAGATGGTTTGCAGGCTCATCCAGCACCAGCAGCTGCGGCTGCTGGGCGAATACCTGAGCCAGGAACGCGCGCTGCAGTTCACCGCCGGAGAGAGAAAGGATATCCGTATTACGGTATTCCGTCATACCGGTCAGTTCCAGCGCGTGTGAGACGGCAGCCTCGCCGTCCTCATCATGGTGTGACAGGAAACCGCGCGTGTGTGCATAGCGTCCGAGACGCACAATCTCTTCCACGGTATATGCATACTGCACGCTATGGCTCTGGGAGAGAAAACCGATCAGCTTTGCGCGCTCGGCTGGCTTCATGGCATTCAGCTGCTGCCCGAAAAGCGTAAAGGTACCTGTATAGGGGATGTTCTGGGCGAGCGCACGGATCAGTGTGCTCTTGCCGGCGCCATTGGGGCCGACGAGCATCAGCCACTGGTGTTCTTCAAGACTGAAGGACAGCGAATCGAGGGCGGTGCGTGTGCCGTAGCGGACGGTGATCTTGTCAGCCTGCAGCATTATTTCGCCCCCTTCCGCGTATGATAGAAGATCAGCACGAAGGCGGCGGCGCCGACCAGGGACGTGACCACACCGACAGAGAGCTCAATGGGCCTGAGCAGTGTGCGCGCGATCAGGTCTGCGAGCAGCAGGAAGATCGCGCCGAAGTACATGGAAGCCGGCAGCAGACGCCGGTGATTGGGACCGACCAGCATTCTGGCAGCATGCGGCGTGACCAGGCCGATAAACGCGATCGTACCGCCGACGGACACGCAAACGCCGATCAGCACCGAAACGGCGATCAGAACAGTGAGCTTGACCTTTTTGACAGCTACGCCCACCTGCAGTGCATTTTCCTCGCCGACCGCGAACGCATTCAGTTCTTCCTGTAGCCGCAGAAGGACCGTCCCGCATACCAGCAGGGCAACTGCCATCAGCAGGACATGCGTATAATTGCTGCCGGCCAGCGAACCCATGGTCCAGAACATGACAGACTTGATCTTGTCACCCGAGAAGGAAACGACCAGGCTGATCAGACTGGTCGCGAGCATTGAGAAGATGACACCGATCAGGATGATGGAATGCGTCGAGAGCGAGCGGTCCAGGGTATATGCCAGGGAAAGAATGAGCATCAGGGACCCGAAGGCGAACAGCATGGCCATGCCGGTCGTGCCCGCATAGGGCAGCCCGGGCACTGTAACACCGAAAGCCAGCGCAAGTGCTGCTCCCAGCGATGCGCCGGATGAAACACCGAGCGTGGAGCCGTCGGCCAGTGGGTTGCGGAGCAGTCCCTGCATGGCTGCGCCGCTCAGCGAAAGCGAGGCGCCGCACAGGGCTACACAGAGCACGCGCGGCAGGCGGATGGACAGCAGGATCGAGCGGTAGGTGCTCGCTTCCGTTGCCTCTCCGGTCAGCGCGCTGCGGAAAACGGCAAGCGTATCCCGGAGCGGGATCGAGACACTGCCCAGACACACGCACATCAAAAGCACTGCCAGCAGGATCAGCAGGCAGACAAGGTGTGAGGTCAGGGTGAAGCCTTTTTTACGCATAGATGCCTCGGAAAAGGAAAGGGGAACAGCGCTGGCGCGGCTGTTCCCTTATGAATCATAGATCAGAATTCGGCGCTGCCGGTCGTGCGGGGGAAGGGCAGTACGTCGCGGATGTTGCTGACGCCGGTCAGGTACATGATCAGGCGCTCGAAGCCCAGACCGAAGCCGCTGTGCGGGGCGCTGCCGAACTTGCGCAGCTCGAGGTACCACCAGTAGCTGTCCTTGTCCAGTCCCAGCTCGTCCATGCGCGCGGACAGCTTTTCAAGCGAATCCTCACGCTGGCTTCCGCCGATCAGTTCGCCGATGCCGGGCACCAGTACGTCCACTGCGGCAACGGTCTTGCCGTCGTCGTTCTGCTTCATGTAGAACGCCTTGATCTCCTTGGGGTAGTTGTAAACGCATACAGGACGGCCGAAATGCTTCTCAGCAAGGTAGCGCTCATGCTCGGTCTGCATGTCCATGCCCCAGTACGCGCCGTATTCGAACTGCTCGCCGCTGTTCTTGAGGATCTCGATCGCGTCGGTATAGCTGACACGCGCGAAATCGCTGTCACGCACATGCGTCAGGCGCTCGATGAGCCCCTTGTCAACGAAGTTGTTCAGAAACTCGAGCTCTTCCGGGCAGCGCTCCATGACGTCGCCGATCACGAAGCGGACCATGGCCTCGGCCAGTTCCATATCGTCTTCGAGATCCGCAAAGGCGATCTCGGGCTCGATCATCCAGAACTCTGCGGCGTGGCGCTGCGTATAGCTCTTTTCGGCACGGAAGGTCGGGCCGAAGGTATAGATGTTGCGGAAAGCCATGCAGAAGGCTTCGCCGTTCAGCTGGCCGGACACGGTCAGGTTGGCAGGCTTGCCGAAGAAGTCTTCCTTGAAGTCCACATTGCCTTTGTCGTCACGCGGCGGGTTACCGGCATCCAGCGTGGTGACGCGGAACATCTCGCCCGCGCCCTCGGCATCACTGGCTGTGATCAGCGGCGTGTGCACATACACGAAGCCGCGCTCGCCGAAGAAACGGTGGATGCTCTGTGCTGCGACCGAACGGATGCGGAACACCGCGCTGAACAGGTTCGTACGCGGACGCAGATGCGCCTGGGTGCGCAGGTATTCAACGGTGTGGCGCTTTTTCTGCAACGGATAGGAAGGATCGGCCATGCCGACGATAGTGACTTTATCGGCCTTCAGCTCAAAAGGCTGCTTCATTTCCGGCGTCAGGCGCAGTGTGCCTTCCACGCAGATGGCGCTGCCCAGCGTGACCTTGACGACCTCGCGGAAGTCGGGCACGTTCTCGTCCAGGACGATCTGTAGGTTCTTGAAGAAGCTGCCGTCGTTCATTTCGATAAAGGCAAAAGCCTTGCTGTCGCGTACGGTGCGTACCCAGCCGGATACGGCGATCTTGCTTCCGTCAGCGGGAGTGCTGCGGTACAGGTCATGGATCAGATAGCTTTCCATCGGTCTACTCTTCTTTCTGTATGATTAAAGTGTTTGTTACTGGCCAAGCAGTGCGGCGCCGATAATGCCGGCGTCATTGCCCAGGGAAGCGAGCACGAGCTCGGGCTGCTTCAAGGTGGGGTAGAACAGATACTCGGGCAGCCTGTCCTTGACAGCCTTTAGCAGGAAATCGCCCGCGCGGCTGACGCCGCCGCCCAGGATGATCATATCCGGGTCGAAGAAGGAGATCACGTTATTGACGGCGAGTGCCAGGTAATGCGCATACTTGTCGAACACTTCCGTGGCAACGGGATCGCCGGCCTTTGCTGCATCGATGACGATCTTGGCATTGATCTTTTCGGGATCGCCGCCCGCAGCTGCCATGATCGCGTTCTCCGGATTCTTTGCGCAGGCTTCCTTTGCCATGCGGATGATGGCGGTAGCGGAGCAGTAGCGCTCGGTACAGCCGCGCTTGCCGCAGGTGCACAGGTCGCCGCCTGCGACCAGGACCACATGTCCGAGCTCGGAGCCCGCACCGTGCTCACCGGCCCAGATCTTGCCGTTCAGCACGATACCCGCGCCTACACCGGTGCCCAGCGTCAGGAAAACGCTGCTGTTCGTGCCGCGGCTGACGCCCGCCTGATGCTCAGCCCAGCCGGCGACGGTGGCGTCGTTATCCATATAAACGGGCTTGTCGATATACTTGCGGAGCTCTGCTTCCATCGGGATGTCATGCCAGCCCAGGTTCGTGCAGAAGATGATGACTCCGTCACGCGCGACACCGGGGATGCCGATGCCGATCGAGGCGACCTCGTCCTCGGAGATGTTCGCGTTCTTGATGGCCTGGCGAGAGCAGAGGGCCATATCCCGGATGACTTCCTGATAGGGGCGCTGTGCCAGTGTCGGGGTCTCCGCTTTCGCAACGATGCGGCCTTCACTGTCTACTACGCCGACGGCGATGTTGGTGCCGCCCAGGTCGATACCGATGTAATACATACCGATCGCTCCTTCTGTATTATGATTTTTGGTTCTGTTTCTGTTGCATCATTTCATTGGTGCGGCGGTCCAGCTCCTGCGCGGCCGAGTAGCCCATGCGCTTCAGGCTGAAGTTGCGCGCCGCTACCTCGATGATGATGGCCAGGTTGCGGCCGGGCTTGACCGGCAGCACGATGCGCGGAAGCCGTACATCCATGATCGAGGTATATTCGTCGGTCAGACCGTAACGGTCATATTCCTTCTGTTCTTCCCATTTCTCCAGGTGTACGACCAGGTCGATCGACTTGCTCATGAGGACCGAGCCGATGCCGAACATGGCTTTGATATCGATGATCCCGATACCGCGGATCTCCATGAGGTGGCGCACCATCTCCGGGGATTCGCCGGTAAGGCGGTCATCCGTGACCTTGCAGATGTCCACGACATCGTCCGCAACCAGCTGGTGGCCGCGCTTGACCAGCTCCAGGGCCGCCTCGCTCTTGCCGACGCCGCTGCGGCCGGTGATCAGAACGCCGGCGCCGAATACGTCGAGCAGTACGCCGTGCATC
>JAFZPO010000163.1 GCA_017550305.1 Clostridia bacterium | reverse complement strand
CGGCAGTACGGCATCCGGACGCGCCAGAAGATATAGGTATTGGAAAGCCCCAGTGTCTTTCCCGCCGCGGAGAGGTTCTCGTCGAAGGACTCAAAAGCGCCGCGGCAGGTACGGTACATAAGCGGGAATATGACGACGGTAGTGGCAAAGATCGAGGACCACCAGGTCATGGTGAGCCGCAGGTTGAAGGTTTCCAGGAAGAAAGCGCCCACAGGCCTGCGCGGGCCGAGAACCCGCAGCAGCAGGAAGCCTACCACCGTGGGTGGGAGCACGAGCGGCAGCGTCAGGATCACGTCCAGTACGCCCTTTACCGCGCGCGGTGCCTTCGCGATATAATATGCGGCCAGAATGCCTATAAAGAATATGATGACTGTGCTGATCCCCGCGATGCGCAGCGAATTCCAAAGAGGATATATATCCATATTCGTTCATGCTTTCATCAGAAAAAATCCGGCGGAGTGGATGGCCCTCCGCCAGATATGGGTTTATTCGTGCATGGGGGAGAAGCCGACGGCTTCGAAGATCGCATCCGCGGCCTCAGTTGTCAGGAACGCCAGATAATCCCTAGCGACTTCTTCAGCTTTCGTTATGTTCAGTACGGCAGCGGGATAGATGACCTGCCCGCACATCTCCGTCGTTGCGACATCTACCACAGTCAGGCCTGCAGAGAAAGCATCCGTGCAGTAAATGATACCGCAGTCCACCACGGCTTCGGATACCTGGGAGGTCACCTGCTTTACGTTGGTGCCGTAGGTGATCACGCCGCGCTTGGCAAGATCCCCCTCATCCAGTCCGTAATACGCAAAGATCTTCTGGGTATACTGGCCTACCGGAACGTCGCTGTTGCCCATGGCAAGCAGTACGGTGCCGTCCTTGAGTCCCGCAACCAGGGCATCGTAGCTTTCGATTCCCTTGGGGTTCCCTTCCGGAACGGCTAGGGCGACCTTGTTCTCCAGCAAGTTGATGCGCGTGCCATTCAGAACGAAGTCCAGACCGTTGGGGTTGGCTTCGGGCTTGGCTTCGATATCCAGTGCGTTCATCTGCTTCGGAGCGGCGGAGATGAAAACGTCGCATTCAGCGCCGTTCTCGATCTGGTCCTTCAGCGTTCCCGAAGAATCGAAATTGTATATGATGGTGACATTGGGATGCTCAGCCTCATAGAGGGCCTTGATCTCAGTCAGCGTTTCGGTCATGGAAGCGGCGGCGAAGACGATCAGTTCCACGGGCTCTTCGGGCGTCTCGCCCAGCGCGGGGGCAGAGCCCAGCATCAGTACGCAAAGAACGCAGATCATGCGAATCAAGAATCTGTTCATGTTTCCTCTCCTTTATTCCTTTTTGTCCGTCTTCTTTGAAACGGAGGAAACACAAACAGGACGCCATCCAACCGTGTGCCCCAACCGTCTCCTTTCCAAAAGGGAGGCCGCGCTGTTTCCGGCATCGACCCTATGCGGAGAACACACGGATCCATGAAAAAATCCGTGTACCCGAAAAGGGAACACGGATAAAGGGCATATATCAATAAGCCCCTTCTCATGTCTCCTTTTCAAATACGGAAGGTACAGCCGTTTCCAGCTGCGCCCTGAACCGGTTCTCCGGCGCGGCCCGTGTTCCATAGCATCGCCACAGGAGCAAGGGCTCGAAGACATATTGATTATTACATATTGAAATATAGGCTGTCAAGCAGATGCGGCATTTCCGGGCAAAACAAAAAAATAAAAAAAGTTTCAAAAAAGGTATTGACAACCCATGCGCATGCATGCTACCCTTTAAGCGAAAACGTTTTAGTTAACACATTGAACAGGGGGGAGACCGCTTGCCTGCGACGATCAAGGACCTTGCGAAGTACTGCGGACTCTCCGTCTCTACTGTCAGCAAGGCGCTGAACGGATACAGCGATATCAGCGAGGAGACCCGCAAGGCCGTACAGGACGCGGTACGCTTCCTCGATTACCACCCCAATTCCCATGCCCGCGCGCTGAAGAAGGGAAGGAGCTACAACCTGGGCGTGCTCTTCTCGGACGAGAGCCAGAGCGGCCTGACGCACCCATTCTTCTCGCATGTGCTTGAAAGCTTCAAGAAAACGGCTGAGAACGCGGGATACGACATCACCTTCATCAGCCACCGCCTGGGCCAGGACCGGTTCACATTCCTTGATCACTGCCGCTACCGCGAAGTCGACGGAGTGTGCGTGGCCTGTATCAAGTTCGACGATGACGAAGTGCTGCGCCTGATCCACAGCGATCTGCCGCTGGTGACCATCGACAACGTGTTCGATGACCGCGTGTGTGTGGCCTCGGACAACGAGGGCGGAATGCGCTCTCTGGTCGAATACGTTTTCGCCCAGGGACACCGTAAGGTCGCCTACATCCACGGTCAGCCGAGCGCCGTAACAGACCTGCGCGTTTCCGCGTTCTTCCGTACCGCGTCCAGGCTCGGGCTTCAGGTCCCCGACGAGTACATCGCGCAGTGCGACTACACGAACCCGCAGGGTGCCTATGAAGCCACGAAGAAGCTCCTGCAGCTCCCCGAGCGTCCCACCTGCATCCTCGTCTGCGACGACTCCGCCGTGACCGGCGCGATGCGCGCGGCACAGAAGGCAGGGGTAAGGGTCCCCGAAGACCTCTCCCTGGCAGGCTTCGACGGCATCCCGCAGATGCAGAACTTTTACCCGCGCCTGACCACCGTCTTCCAGGACGCACAGGCCATCGGCCGTGAATCCGCGATTCAGCTGATCCGGCAGATCGAAGGCACGGACGAGGCAGGACAGAAGCTCTTCACCGTTCCCTGCTCGCTGATCCCGGGCCAGACCGTGGCCCCATGTTCCCTCTGATCAACCCTCTCGCAAAAACGAGGGTGATATAAATCAGTATCTATTTTATCTAAGGAGGAGACACACAATGAAGAAACTGGTTGCTCTGCTGTTGGCCGCTATCATGGTCCTTTCCATGGCCGCCATCGCCAGCGCTGATGAAGAAGGCAAAGTCCTGAACATCTACTGCTGGAACGACGAATTCAAGACCCGTGTTGAGAAGTTCTACACCTTCCCCGAGGGAATCACCGTTAACTGGGTCATCACCCCCAGCGATAACGGCGCGTACCAGCTGGCCCTGGACGATGCCCTGAAGGCTCAGGCCACCGCTGATGCCGACAAGAAGGTCGACATGTTCCTGGTCGAAGCTGACTATGCCGTCAAGTACGTTGACACCGCTTACACCCTCGACGTGATCGCCGATCTGGGCCTCACCGAAGCTGACGTTGCTGATATGTATCAGTACACCAAGGACATCATGACTGACTCCAACGGCATCCTGAAGGGTCTGTCCTGGCAGGCCTGCCCCGGCGGCTTCATCTATCGCCGTGACTATGCTCAGGAGATCCTGGGTGTGAGCGAGCCTGATCAGGTTCAGGAATACCTGTCTGACTGGGACAAGTTCGATGCAGTGGCTGCACAGGCCAAGGAAAAGGGCATCTTCATGCTCTCCGGTTACGATGATGCGTACCGCTGCTTCTCCGACAACATGGAGACCCCGTGGGTCGTGGACGGCGTCATCGTGAAGGATCCCGCCATCGAAGCCTGGATCACCATGACCAAGAAGTACACCGAGAACGGCTGGAACAACAAGGCAAACCTGTGGTCTCCTGAGTCCGGCGCCGGCGCCACCAAGGACGGCAAGGTGTTCGGTTACTTCGGACCTGCCTGGTTCATCGACTTCTGCCTGGCCGGCTGGACCCTGGATGATTCCAGCGCTCCCGCTGCTCTCGGCAATGGTTCCTGGGGCGAGTGGGGCTTCTGCGAAGGTCCCGTGGGCTTCTCCTGGGGCGGCACCTGGGTGTGCGCTGCTGCCGGCACCGACAATCTGACCCTGGTTGCTGATCTGATGAAGACCATGACCTGCAACAAGGACGTCCTGGTTGACATCGTTAAGGAATACGGCGACTTCACCAACAACGTTCCTGCTATGACCGAGATGGCTGCCAGCGATTTCTCCAATGCCTTCCTGGGCGGCCAGAACTACCTGGGCCTCATGCTGAAGAACGCTCAGAACATCAACCGTGCTCAGTCCACCATGTATGATCAGGCCTGCTCCGAGTGCATCCAGAATGCCATGGCCGACTACTACAATGGCGTTGTGAGCCTGGACGAAGCTTGGGACAACTACTTCGCCAATGTCGAAGAGCGTCATCCCGACCTGACCCACTAATCCCTGAGTTTTATGGGGGCGGATGCGGATAACGCACCGCCCCCGTTCCATGTTTATCCGCATTTAATCCTGTCATCCTGAACCGCGCTATTCACAGAGAGGGGTCTCCACATGTCTGCTGTCAGCCAACCGGCTTTGAAAAGGAAGAGCATCAGCTATTCCAAATGGGGTTACATCTTCCTGATCCCCTTTTTCACCGCTTTCATCATTTTCACGCTGATTCCTCTGGCTAATACCTTCTACAACAGTTTCTTTGAGAACTATGCGAAGGGCCTGGAGGACGTGGGACCCAATTATATCGGGTTCCAGAATTACGTCAAGATCTTTACCAAGGAGAGCCTCGACAAGTATCTGCTGAACACCCTGATCATGTGGATCCTCGGATTTGTCCCGCAGATCGTCGTTTCACTGCTGCTTGCCGTATGGTTTACCGATCTGAATCTGAAAATTAAAGGTCAGGGATTCTTCAAGACCGTTATCTATATGCCCAACCTGATCATGGCGTCTTCATTTGCCATGCTGTTCTTTGTCCTGTTTTCGGATGCCGGCCCGATCAATTCGCTGCTCGAGACGCTGGGCATCGGCAAGTACCGTTTTCTGACCTATGCGCCCGGTACGCGCGGGCTGGTCGCGCTCATGAACTTCATGATGTGGTTCGGAAACACGACCATCCTGCTGATGAGCGGTGTCATGGGTATCGATACCGCGCTGTACGAAGCCAGCCAGATCGACGGCGCAAACGGCTGGCAGACCTTCTGGCGCATCACGATTCCGCTGCTGCGCCCGATCATGGCCTACACTCTGATCACTTCCATGATCGGCGGTTTGCAGATGTTCGATGTGCCGCAGATCCTGACCAAGGGCAGCGGCACGCCCAACCGCATGAGCATGACCGTTATCATGAAGCTGAACAACTATCTGGGTACGAGCTACAATTATGGCATGGGTGGCGCGCTGAGCGTGATCATGTTCGTTATCACCGCGATCCTGAGCCTGCTCGTGTTCCGCGCCTTGACACGTGAGAGCCGTGAGAACGCAAAGCAGAGGAAAGCTCTCGCGAAAGGAGGTGTCAGGCTGTGAGTACTGTGACAAATCCCAGGAACAGGGACAGGGCAGGACGGACCGGCCTGTATGTCTACCGTGTGATCGCGTATTTTGTGCTGATCGTGCTGAGCCTGCTGTGCCTCTTCTTCTTCTATGTGCTTCTGATCAATGCTACGCGCAATCATGCTGATATCCAGAAGGGCTTCAGCATCCTGCCAGGCAAGAATTTCACGAACAACTGGAACTCCCTGATGAGCAACTCCGAGCTGCCAATCTTCCGCGGTATGCTCAACAGCCTGTTGGTTTCCTCGCTCGTCGCGATCCTGTCGACCTACTTCTCTGCTCTGACAGCGTATGCCATTCATGCATACGATTTCAAGCTGAAGAACTTCGCTTTCAAGTTCATTCTGCTGATCATGATGGTGCCGTCACAGGTCAGTGCACTGGGCTTCGTAAAACTCGTGCGCAGCATGGGCCTCATGAACACCTTCCTGCCGCTGTTCCTGCCTTCTATAGCTGCACCTGCCGTGTTCTTCTTCATGAAACAGTACATGGACAGCGTGCTGCCGATGGAGATCATCGAGGCCGCGCGTATCGACGGCAGCGGTGAGTATTACACCTTCAATGCGATCATCCTGCCGATCATGAAGCCGGCTATTGCCGTGCAGGCGATCTTCACTTTCGTTGGTGCCTGGAACAACTACTTCACCCCGGCCCTGATCCTCAAGGAAAAGAACATGAAGACCCTGCCGATCCTGATCGCGCAGCTGCGCTCCGCGGACTGGCTGAAGTTCGATATGGGCCAGGTGTACATGGCGATCGCGCTCGCGATCCTGCCAATCATGATCGTGTACTTCCTGCTGAGCCGCTACATCGTGGCCGGCGTCACGCTGGGCAGCGTAAAAGGATAACTGAGATAACAGGCAGATCATGCTCCCCGCGGAGCACGGTCTGCCTGCAGTGCAAAACGGGTATGGTCCCTTTATTGGTATAAACAGAGAGAGGTAGTTTTTAAGATGCAGTACGGATACTTTGATGACCGGAACAGGGAATATGTGATCACGCGCCCGGATACGCCGTATCCGTGGATCAATTATCTGGGCAGCGAGGACTTCTTCTCGCTCTTCAGCTGCACCGGCGGCGGCTACAGCTTCTACAGGGACGCGCGCCTGCTGCGCTTGACACGCTATCGCTACAATAATGTGCCCACGGACGCGGGCGGGCATTATTTCTATATTAAGGATGGGGATACCGTCTGGAACCCCGGCTGGCAGCCCGTAAAGACGAAGCTTGACCGCTACGAGTGCCGCGTAGGCACCGGGTATACCGTGATCGCTTCCGCCAGGAACGGCCTTGCGGCAAAGCAGACCGTCATGGTGCCCCGCGGCACGACGGCCGAGGTAACGCGCCTGGAGCTGACCAATGAGAGCGATTCTGTCAAACAGGTCTCGCTGTACAGCTTTGTCGAGTTCTGCTTGTGGGACGCGCAGGACGACTCCACAAACTTCCAGCGCAATTATGCCCTGGCGGAGTTTGAGATCGAAAAGGATGGCGCCGTGCTCTATCATAAGACCGAGTACCGTGAGCGCCGCAACCATTACGCCGTGTACGCCGTCAACACGCCTGTCGACGGCTTTGATACCGACCGCGAGAGCTTCCTGGGCCTCTATAACGGCTTTGACCGTCCGGACGCCGTCTGGGAAGACAGGCCGCGCAATTCCGTTGCGCATGGCTGGGCGCCCATCGGCAGCCACTGCATCAGGCGTACCCTGGAGCCCGGCGAGAGCGTCAGCATGATCTTTGTTCTCGGCTACTGCGAGAACCCGAAAGATCAGAAGTTCATTGCGCCGAAGGTGATCAATAAGGCGCCGGCGTACAAGCTGCTCCACGCGTTCCGTACGGATGCGCAGTTTGAACAGGCGCTTGCCGAACTCAAGGGCTTCTGGGAGAACCTGCTTAAGCGCTTCGTCCTCGATTCCGGTGACGAGCGCTTTGACCGTCAGATCAATCTGTGGAACCAGTACCAGTGCATGGTCACGTTCAACATGAGCCGCTCGGCCAGCTATTTCGAGAGCGGCATTGGCAGGGGCATGGGCTTCCGCGACTGCTCCCAGGACCTGCTGGGCTTCGTGCACCTGATCCCCGAACGCGCGCGTGAGCGCATCCTCGACATCGCAGCGACGCAGTTCCCCGACGGCAGTGCGTACCACCAGTACCAGCCGCTCACCAAGCGCGGGAACCTCGCCGTAGGCAGCGGTTTCAATGATGACCCGCTTTGGCTGATCTACGGCGTCAGCGCGTATATCAAGGAATCGGGCGACTTCTCGATCCTGAACGAGCAGGTCGATTTCAATAATGATCCGTCCCTTGCAGCGCCTATGATCGAACATCTGCGCCGCGCGTTCCGCTATATCGCGGACCACAAAGGCCCGCATGATCTGCCGCTGATCGGGCGTGCTGACTGGAACGACTGCCTGAACCTGAACTGCTTCTCCGAGAACCCCGGCGAGAGCTTCCAGATCACCGGTCCCTCCGAAGGGCCCGTGGCCGAGAGCGTGTTCATTGCCGGTATGTATGTCGGTGTGGCGGATGACTATGCCAGGATCCTTGAGCGGATGGGCGACGAGAAGGAAGCCGCGTTCGTGCGCGCCGAGAAGGCGGCCATGATCAAGGCTGTCGAGACCGCCGGTTGGGACGGGGAATGGTTCCTGCGCGCCTATGACGCGTATTCCAATAAGGTCGGCAGCAATGAGAACGAAGAGGGCAAGATCTTCATCGAGCCCCAGGGCATGTGCGTCATGGCCGATATCGGCCTTGAGAACGGTATGGCCCAGAAGGCGATGGATGCGACCGAGAAGTACCTGACCTTCGAGCACGGCGTCGTGCTGCTCTGGCCTGCATACACCCGCTATCATGTCGAACTGGGCGAGATCAGCAGTTATCCCGAAGGCATGAAGGAGAACGGTTCGGTCTTCTGCCATAACAATCCGTGGATCATGATCGCCGAGACGCGTCTTGGACATGGCGGAAAGGCGTTTGACCTGTATAAGCGCATCGCGCCGGCCTGGATCGAGGACCAGAAGCTGCACCGCACGGAGCCGTACGTGTACGCGCAGACGGTGAACGGCAAGGAGAGCCCGCTCCCCGGTGAAGCGCGCAACAGCTGGCTGACCGGTACGTCCGCATGGAACTTCGTGGCTGCGAGCCAGGCGATCCTGGGCATCAAGCCGGACTTTGACGGACTGTTCATCGATCCGTGCCTGCCCGCGAAGCTGAACGAGGTGCGCGTGCACCGTACGTTCCGCGGCTGTGATTTCGATATCCTGATCCATAACAATGCCGGGGATGAAAAGGGACCGGTGCGCGTGGCCGTCAACGGGAAGGAGATCCCGGGACAGCTGGTCGCATTGCCTGAGGATCCCGCGCAGACCGTGAAGGTCGAAGCCTGGATCGATGCGCCTGAAGGAAAGTGAGGATGCGCATGCGTACTTTTGAAGGATTCCAGCACGGGATCAATCTCGGCGGCTGGCTGTCGCAGTTCCGCAAGGCCTCAAAGCAGCATTTCGATACCTTCATTACTGCTCCCGACCTCAAGGTGATCGCGCAGCTGGGTCTTGACCATGTGCGCCTGCCTGTAGACTACGAGGTGCTGGAGGACGAAGCCGGCAATCCGAACGAGGAAGGCATCGCCTATGTCGACAGCTGCGTCAGATGGTGCGAGGAAAACGGCCTGAACATGCTGCTCGACCTGCACAAGACCTACGGCTATTCGTTCGACCCGAAAGCGTCCATTTTCGACCGTGAAGTGTTCTTTGATGACCCGAAGATGCAGGAACGCTTCTTTGCGCTCTGGACGCGTCTGGCAAAGCGCTACGGGAAGAACCCGCATGTAGCGTTCGACCTGCTCAATGAAGTGGTTTCGCCTGCTGTTGCGCAGAAATGGAACCGCATTGCTGCCAAGGCAGTCAGCATCGTCCGTGAGTATGCGCCGGATACCTGGATCCTGATCGGCGGTGTGGAATACAATCATGTGAACAGCGTGCCGCTGCTCGATCCGCCTGCGGATGACCGTATCGTCTATAATTTCCACTGCTATGAGCCGCTCGCGTTCACGCACCAGAAAGCGCCCTGGACGCCGAACATGCCCAAGGACCTGGACGTCGCTTATCCCATTTCCATTGCGGAATATGAGCGACTGGCAGGACCAATCGGCATCGAAGTGCCGCTTCCCGAGGACAACAGGCCGGAAGCCTTCGGCCCCGAGTTCTTCGAGCGGATTTTTGCTCCGGCGATCGGGTATGCCGAAAAGCAGAACGCACCGCTGTACTGCGGTGAGTACGGCGTGATCGACCAGGCGCCTGTGGAAGACTCTCTGCGCTGGATCAGGGATATCACGTCCGTACTTGACAAGTATGGCATCGGGCACGCGCTCTGGAGCTACAAGAACATGGACTTCGGCCTGAACGAAGCGCATTACGATCCGATCCGCGCGGAGATGGCAAAGCTCCTGTGACGTTAAAGGATACCAATGGCTAACGGACAGACACAGTTTGATATATTCCTGGAAGAAGAGATCCGCCGGTACAAGGGGATAGCCGTCCCCGTACGGGCGGGTCTTCTGCACCGTATGCTGGTTAAAAAGGTGCACTGCAAGGCGCTGCATCCGAACCCGGACGATGAATTCTGTTCGCCCGACGTCGGTCCGAACTACAGGATCATCTCTGAGTATGAGCAGCATATCCAGCAGATCCAGTCATACGCGCAGAAGAACTTTTTCGATGAACCCCTGATCGTTGAGAAAATCCGTCCCGGCGGGTATATACTGCTGAACGGGCATCACCGGTGGGCAGCCGCGATCCGCAGGAACATTCCTACTGTCCCGGTCAAGATCGTGAACCTGACGCAGGAGATGGATATCCGGAAGATGCTGCAGAACTCGAAGCATCAGCAGAGAGTGACGCTGGATCTCGATGACGTGGTCATCCGCAGTGCAGAGGACAAGTATATCGAAAAAGCGCTCCCGTTCCCCTGGAATCTCATTTATCCGCAGCGTCTCAGGCTTGGCATTCCCGCATTATTCCGGTTTCTGAATAACAACGGGTATGATATCTGGGTGTATACCTCCCGCTACGAGTCCATGGACGACCTCCAGCGCTTCTTCCGGCTGCACCGCCTGCATATCAGCGGCGTGGTGACCGGCACCGCACGGAAAAATAAGGCCGCGGACGAAGCGAAGGCGAGGACTGAAAAGCTGTTCACCAACCGGTATCATGATACGCTGCATATCGACAATGATATGGTCCTGCGTATCAACAGCCGCGAGAAATCCTTTGAGGAGTTCCCGCTGAGCGGTTCCAATCTTGACTGGTCCCGTGAGATCATGGAGACAGTCGGAAAGCTGGCCAGCCATGAAGGATAATGCAAGGCAGAAGATGCGCGTTTCCTTCGACCTGGACGAGGTCCTCTTTGTCGCGCCTGAGACGCACAAGACAGAGCCCGCGCCCGTATTCCCGCTGAACAGGATCTTCAAGGAACGCCTGCGCCTGGGTACGCCCGACGTGATCAATTCACTTCAGGCACTGGGATATGAGGTCTGGGTGTACACGTCCTCGTTCCGGTCGGAAAGATATATCAAAAGTCTCTTCCGCTGCTACGGCGTGCGCTTTGACGGGATCGTGAATGCCGCAAGGCATCTGAAGGAAGTCCAGAAGGATAACCGGGAGACACTGCCGCAGAAGCTGCCCAACAGGTACCGGATCTCCCTGCACATCGACGATGAAACGGTCATCTGCTCGCTGGGCAGCCAGTACGGGTTCAAAACGTATCAGCTGGATGCGCAGGACGATGACTGGAAGGAAAAGATCATTGCGCGTGCCGAGACGATCAAGAAGGTCGAGTTTCCTGACGACCCGGCATGACGTATGGGAAAATATCCGGGGCGGGCCTCAATGATCTTCCGGGATCGTTTCTGGCCGGCCTCGTATTTTTATGGCAGAAAAAGGCTTAAGAAGAAGTATTGTAGAATATATAAAGGATAACTATTACGGAGGGAATCAGGCATGACGGCGTTTGCAAACAGTCTTGCAACGAACCTGGCAGTGACCGGCCTTATGCTGCTCATGGTGTTCCTTCTGCCGTGGCTGGACCGCATGATCTGCAGGAAGCTGGAACTCAATCTGCAGGGCGGTGTCAGCAGAAACCCGCGCGCGGAGATGCTGCTCAGGCTACGTCAGATTATCCTGTATGTGATCTTCGGGATATATCTGCTGGCGGTCGCATACCTCGTGTTTTTCTCGCGCTCTGCCTCGAGGGATTACCAGATACATATCGCGCTGTTTGAGGACCTGAAGAACGCGATCCATATTGATTTTGGATTCCTGGCTTTTATCAAGACTGTTTTCACTGACGGGTTCAGTGCCGCCTGGTCGCATGTCAGGATCGAAAAGGCAGAAGATATTGCACAGGTATACATGAACATCATGCTGTTCGTGCCCATGGGATATCTGCTGCCGTATACGTTTGACTGGTTCAGGGCAAAGGTGCGGGTCTGTCCGGCAGTCGCTTGTTTTGTGACTGCTTTGCTGATCGAGAACCTGCAGCTGATCTTCCGCCGCGGATTCTATGATATCGATGATCTGGTCGCCAATACCGTCGGCGGGATCATCGGCCAGTTCCTGTATCTGTCCGTCGCATATGTCGTGCAGCATCCGGACTGGCGCAAGGAACGTGAATCTTACAGGCGATGGAAGCGGAATGCAAAGACGCGTACGCTTTACCCGTTCGCACGAAGGATGGGCCTGACGCGCGCGACGCTCTCCGCGACCAGTGAGGAGGCGGTCTGGGACTTTTATGTCATGAAACTGGGGTTCAGGCTCATGAAACAGATCGTTCCGCTGGACTCGCTCGGTACGGATATGCTGCTGCAGATGGGGAAGATGCAGGTTGAAGTCCACTGCACGAATACGAATGAGGAACTCCCGCCGCAGACATTGACGCTGTCCGTGCGGAAACTGCGGCCCGTGATCCGGAGGATGGAAGGAAACGGCATCCCCGTAAGCCCGATCAGACAGGACACATATACGGGATTGCGCTGTGTGGACCTGCAGGG
>JAFZPO010000162.1 GCA_017550305.1 Clostridia bacterium | reverse complement strand
CCTTCAGTCTTTACGCTTTCTTCGGATGCTTTTCCGGTTACATTCTTTTTACGATTTATGGGACCTGGCATCGTTATAACCTCTTTTCCTTGATAACGGGCAAAAACAACCCGGATGGAATCAGTATATCACCTTTTTGACTCTGCGTCACCCCCATGTCAAAAATAGGGATAAAATATGAAGAAAACTCCAAAATCGGGTAGACGGAAACCCTATTATGTGCTATCCTTTTGGGTGGGCCCCGGTACAGAAAGGGGCCGTCCCTTTTTCCGAAAGGAGCGCCTCATGCACGAGTTTTATCAGAGCCCGCTTTGCGGCCGCTATGCCGATGACGATATGAAGCGGCTCTTTTCCGACCAGCGCAAGTTCTCCACCTGGCGGCGGCTGTGGCTGCTGCTTGCGGAGAGCGAAAAGAAGCTTGGGATCCCGATCACCAATGAGCAGCTGAAAGAGATGCGCGAGCATCTTGACGACATCGATTTCGATGCCGCTGCCGAATATGAGCACAAGGTACGCCACGATGTGATGGCGCATGTCCTGACCTTCGGAGACTGCTGTCCCAAGGCACGGCCGATCATCCATCTGGGCGCGACATCCTGCTATGTCGGGGACAATACGGATATCCTGAACCTGCGTGACGCCATGCTGCTGATCCGCCGTCTGCTGCTGAACGCCATTGCCGCGCTGTCTGCCTTTGCAGAGAAAAATGCCGCGCTGCCGACGCTCGCATATACGCATTTCCAGGCGGCGCAGCCGACCACTGTCGGAAAGCGCGCGTGCCTGTGGATGAATGACCTGCTGTTCGATCTTGCACAGCTGGATTTCCAGCTGAAAGAGCTGAAACCGCTCGGCTGCCGCGGTGCAACCGGTACCGGTGCCAGCTTCCTCGAGCTGTTCGACGGTGATCAGGAAAAGGTCCTGAAACTCGAAAAGATGATCTTCAAGCCGCTCGGGTTTGACTCCTGCCAACCTGTCAGCGGCCAGACATATACGCGCAAAGTCGACTTCGCCGTACTGCAGGTGCTCAGCGGCATCGCCCAGACAGCATCCAAGTTTGCCGGCGATGTACGCCTGCTCTGCCACCTGAAGGAAGTCGATGAGCCCTTTGAAAGCGGGCAGATCGGATCCTCGGCCATGGCATACAAGAAGAACCCCATGCGCTGCGAACGCATCGCGTCACTGAGCCGCTACGTTATCTGCGACCTGCAGAACGCCGCGGTGACCGCCTCGGCACAGTGGCTGGAGCGCACGCTGGACGATTCCGCCAACCGCAGGCTGTCCATTCCCGAGGCTTTCCTGGCCACGGACGCCATCCTGAACCTCATGATCAATGTTGCGCGCGGAATGCGCGTTTATCCGGCCGTCTGCGCAAAGCACCTGGATGAGGAACTGCCCTTCATGGCTTCCGAAAACATCCTCATGTACTGTGTCCGCGAAAAGGGCGGCGACCGCCAGACCCTCCACGAGCATATCCGCCAGCATTCCATGCGTGCTGCCGAACAGGTCAAGCTGTACGGGCAGAAGAACGACCTGCTCGAACGCATCCTGGCAGACGAGGCCTTTGGCCTGACCGAGGAAGAGCTCAAGCGGCTGCTCGATCCCGTTGCCTTTACCGGCATGGCGGAAGCGCAGTGCCGCAGCTTCCTGCGGGAGCAGGTGGCACCCGTCCTGGAAGCCGACCGGAACATCCTGAACGCAAGCGCTGAAATCAAAGTGTAAAACTGCATGAACGAGGAGGAGAGAGATCGTTATGCTGACTGCTATCGTAGGAACCAACTGGGGTGATGAAGGCAAGGGCCGTATGGTCGACCTGCTCAGCGCCGACTATGACGTGGTCGTCCGCTATCAGGGCGGCAACAATGCCGGCCATACCGTGGTCAATGAGCGCGGCAAGTTCATTATGAACCTGATGCCATCCGGCATTCTGCGTCCCGAGACCGTCAACATCCTGGGTCCCGGCATCGTGATCGACCTGAAGCATCTGGCCGGTGAAGTACAGAAGCTGCGTGACGGCGGTATTGAGATCGAGCCCGGCCATCTGCTGATCAGTGACCGTGCCACCATCTGCATGCCCTATCATCCGCTGCTGGACGTACTGGAAGAAGAGCGTCTGGGCGACAAGAAGTTCGGTTCCACTCGCCGCGGCATCTCCCCCGTCTATGCTGACAAGTATATGAAAAAAACGCTGCGCATGGGCGACCTCAAACACTGGGATACCCTGCGTGCGCGTCTCAAGGATCTTCTCGAGTGGAAGAACCTGTTCGTGGAAAAGGGCTACGGCCATGAGCCTGTCGATCTGGATGAGACCATGGACTGGCTCGAGAAATACGGCAAGCCGTTCCTGCCCTATATCTGCGACACTACCGTATACCTGCATGACGCGCTGGCTGCCGGCAAGTCTGTGATCTTCGAGGCACAGCTGGGCGCGCTGCGCGACATCGACTTCGGTATCTACCCCTACACTTCTGCTTCCACCACGCTGGCGGCTTATGCGCCTATCGGTTCGGGCATTCCGTTCGCGAAGCTCGACGAGAGCATCGGCATCATGAAAGCCTATTCCAGCTGCGTGGGCGAAGGTCCGTTCACCTGCGAGATGTTCGGCCCCGAGGCTGATGCCCTGCGTGAAGCGGGCGGCGAATACGGTGCAGCGACCGGCCGTCCCCGCCGTGTCGGCGGTTTCGATGTAGTTGCCAGCCGTTACGGCGCACGGATGCAAGGCTGCACCTATATCGCGCTCACCAAGCTGGATGTCTTGTCCTATATGGAAAAAATCCCTGTCTGCACCGCCTATGAGCTGGACGGTAAGCGCATTGACGATTTCCCCGCGAGCATTGATGAGCTGAACGCCGCAAAGCCCGTCTACGAGTACCTGCCGGGCTTCCATTGCGACCTGAGCGCCTGCCGCAAGGTGGAAGACCTGCCCAAGGCTGCGCTCGATTACATCCGCTATATCGAGAAAGCGGTCGGCTGCCCGATCAAGTATGTTTCTGTCGGTGCTGAGCGCGATGCCTATATCAAGATGTTCTAAGCTTCATTGCTGCTTTCCGCCTGCCGCGATCTGCGGCAGGCGTTTTTTGCATACAAAAAACCGGCACGGATAAACCGTGCCGGCAGGAATGCTGTTTAGGCTCAGCGCTTTACGTTGAAGGCGCCCATCTTCGGATAGACCGCAGCTTCGCCCAGCTCGTCCTCGATACGGAGGAGCTGATTG